>JAYTAY010000290.1:0-8287 GCA_043737255.1 Luteimonas sp. | reverse complement strand
TCCAGAAAATCCTGTGCGAAGCGTTGCAGTACGCCGCCGGCTTCGTAGATCAGCACTTCTTCTGCGGTGTCGAGGCGACACATGACCGGTACTTCGAGGCGCTCCCCGTCGCGACGATTGATAACAAATGTGAGTGTTGCGCGAGGCGTGCGTTCGCCGATCACGTCGAATGTTTCGGTGCCGTCGATGGCCAGCGTGTGGCGCGTGGTGCCGGGCTGGAACTCCAGCGGCAGCACGCCCATGCCGATCAGGTTGGTGCGGTGGATGCGCTCAAAGCCTTCTGCGGCGATCGCTTCGACGCCAGCCAGGCGCACGCCTTTTGCGGCCCAGTCGCGCGAGCTGCCCTGGCCGTAATCGGCCCCGGCAATGATGATCAGCGGTTGCTTGCGATCCATGTAGGTTTCGATCGCTTCCCACATGCGAACGACTTCGCCCTCCGGTTCGATTCGCGCGAGTGATCCCTTCTTTACCGCGCCATTGACGACGGCCATTTCGTTGACCAGTTGCGGGTTCGCGAATGTCGCGCGTTGCGCGGTCAGGTGATCGCCGCGATGAGTAGCGTAGGAATTGAAATCTTCTTCGGGCAAGCCCATCGAGGTGAGGTATTCGCCAGCCGCGCTGGTCGCCAGGATCGCGTTCGATGGCGACAGGTGATCGGTGGTGATGTTGTCCGGCAGCACAGCGAGCGGGCGCATGCCGGTCAGGCTGCGCTCGCCAGCAAGTGCTCCTTCCCAATACGGTGGACGACGGATGTAGGTGCTCTTTTCGCGCCAGTCGTAGAGCGGGCTGATGCGTTCGCCATTGTCGGCAACAATGCGGAACATCGGGTCGTAGACTTTGCGGAATTGCTCGGGCTTGACGAACTCGGCGACGACGGCGTCGATCTCTTCATCGCTGGGCCAGATGTCCTTCAACGTGACCGGCTGACCATCGTGGTCGATGCCGAGCACATCTTTCTCGATGTCGAAACGCACAGTGCCGGCAATCGCGTAGGCGACCACCAGCGGCGGCGACGCGAGGAACGCCTGCTTGGCGTAGGGATGGATGCGGCCATCGAAATTACGATTACCGGATAGCACCGCGGTTGAATACAGATCGCGCTCGATGATTTCTTTCTGGATCGCCGGATCGAGGGCACCGCTCATGCCGTTGCACGTCGTGCAGGCGAAGCCGACGATGCCGAAGCCGAGCTGTTCCAGTTCCGGCAGCAAAGCGGAATCTTCCAAGTACAACTGCACGGCTTTGGAGCCCGGCGCGAGTGATGTCTTCACCCATGGTTTGCGGGTGAGCCCGCGCGCGTTCGCGTTGCGCGCGATCAGTCCAGCAGCGACGACGTTGCGTGGATTGCTGGTATTGGTGCAACTGGTGATCGCGGCGATGATCACCGCACCGTCGGGCATTTGCCCCGGCGTTTCGGTCCAGTCCGCCGCGATGCCGCGTTCTGCAAGATCGCTGGTCGCGACGCGCTTGTGCGGGCTGGAGGGGCCGGCCATGTTGCGCCCGACTGCCGACAGGTTGAAGTGCAAGACGCGCTCGTACTCGGCAGTCTTCAGGCTGTCCGCCCATAGCCCCGTGTGTTTCGCGTAGGTCTCGACCAGCCGCACCTGCTCGTCTTCGCGACCGGTCAGTTTCAGATAGGTGATGGTCTGCTCGTCGATGTAGAACATCGCGGCGGTCGCGCCGAATTCCGGTGTCATGTTGGAAATGGTCGCGCGATCGCCGAGCGTCAGCGCACTCGCACCTTCGCCGTAAAACTCCAGATACGCACCAACCACTTTCTGCGCACGCAAGAACTCGGTCAGCGCCAGCACGATGTCGGTCGCCGTGATATTCGGTTGCGGCTTGCCGGTCAGTTCGACACCGATGATCTCGGGCGTGCGCATCCATGAGGCGCGGCCCAGCATCACGCTTTCCGCTTCCAGCCCGCCGACGCCAATCGCGATCACGCCCAGCGCATCGACATGCGGCGTGTGGCTGTCAGTGCCGACCAACGTATCGGGGAACGCAACGCCATCGCGCGAGTGAACCACCGGCGACATTCGCTCCAGATTGATCTGATGCATGATCCCGTTGCCGGGCGGAATCACATCGACGTTCTTGAATGCTTTTTTGGTCCACTCGATGAAGTGGAAACGATCTTCGTTGCGGCGATCCTCGATGGCACGATTTTTCTCGAAGGCGTCCTTGTCAAAGCCGGCATGCTCCACCGCCAGCGAGTGATCGACGATCAACTGGGTCGGCACCACCGGATTGACCAAGGCCGGATCGCCGCCACGCTCGGCGATCGCATCGCGCAGGCCAGCGAGATCGACCAGCGCGGTTTGCCCAAGAATGTCGTGGCACACCACGCGCGATGGAAACCACGGAAAGTCGAGATCGCTGCGTCGTTCGATCAACTGGCGAAGTGACGCCTCCAGTGTTGCCGGGTCGCAGCGGCGGACGAGGTTTTCACCAAATACACGCGAGCAATACGGCAGCTTGTCGTAGGCGCCCGGCTGGATCGCATCGACGGCAGCACGGGTGTCGAAATATTCGAGTTTGGTTCCCGGCAGCGGCTTGCGATAGTCGGTATTCATGCCGTCTCGTTGTTGAGTAAAAGGTGTTGCTGCATCGTCACGCAACGCAGGACGCGCCTGCGAGTCGCTCAGTTTTTCTTTGGAATCAATGCGTCGTCAATCTCCCGCGCACGGATCGCGGCGGGGCGATCTTTCAAACCGTCCCAATAGTCTTCAAACGCCGGTCGCTTCGGGATGCTTTCAAACATCAAACCCCAGCCGATCTGCGAGCCGAAATAGATATCCGCAGCCGTGAATTTGTCGCCCGCGACATAGCGCTTGCCGCGTACGGCGAGTTCGAGCGTATCCATGGCGGTGTCGTAATTTCCGTAGCCGACCATGCCGCGTTTTTCCGGCGGAACAGTCACGCCGAGCGAGCGGTCGGTAATGGCGGCTTCCACCGGCCCGGCGGCGAAAAACAGCCACCGGAAATAGTCGCCGCGTGCGTCTTGCGCAGGCAACAGGTCCGCCTTGGGAAATGCTTCGGCGAGATAGGCGCAAATGGCGGCGCATTCCGTCACTACGGTCGTGCCGTGCTTTATCGCCGGTACCTTGCCCATCGGATTGATGGCCAGGAAGTCAGGAGATTTCATCGTCGTGGCGTAGTCGAGAATCGTCGTCTCGTAGGGCGCGCCAACTTCTTCAAGCATCCAGCGAACGACGCGGCCGCGTGACATCGGGTTCGTGTAGAAATGCAGGTCGTTGCTCATGGGCTTGGCTCCGGAATGGGGTTTTGTGGTTGCTTCGAGATCACTTTCGAACGTCGATAGGCAAGAACTTCAAGTCTTCCGGACCGGTGTAGTTCGCGCTCGGTCGGATGATCTTGCCGTCGATACGCTGCTCGATCACGTGTGCGCTCCAGCCGCTGGTGCGCGAGATCACGAACAGCGGCGTGAACATGGCGGTCGGCACACCCATCTGGTGATAGCTGACCGCGCTGAACCAGTCGAGGTTGGGGAACATTTTTTTGGCGTCCCACATCGTCGATTCCAGCCGTTCGGCGATGTCGAACATGCGCATGTTCTGAGCTTCGGTGGAAAGTTCGCGGGCGACTTCCTTGATCACCTTGTTGCGTGGATCGCTGGCCGTGTAGACCGGATGGCCGAAGCCGATGACCATTTCCTTGCGCTCTACGCGGGCGCGAATGTCGGCCTCGGCGTCGTCGGGCGACTCGTAACGCTTCTGGATTTCAAACGCGAATTCGTTGGCACCACCGTGCTTGGGACCACGCAAGGCACCGATGCCGCCGACGATGGCCGAATACATGTCCGATCCGGTGCCGGCAATGACGCGGGCGGCGAACGTCGACGCATTGAATTCGTGTTCGGCGTAAAGAATGAGTGACGTGTGCATCGCACGCACCCAACTGTCGGGTGGCTCTTTCCCGTGCAGCAGGTGCAGGAAGTGGCCGCCGATCGAATCGTCGTTGGTCTCGACGTCGATGCGATTGCCGTTGGTCGCGTAGTGATACCAATACAGCAGCATCGAGCCCTGGCTCGCCATCAACCTGTCGGCGATGTCGCGGGCACCGGGATGGTTGTGGTCGTCCTTCTCCGGCAGCGCGCAACCGAGAGTGGAAACGCCGGTGCGCATCACATCCATCGGATGCGATGAAGCCGGCAAGGCTTCAAGCGCGCTCTTCACCGACGCCGGCAAGCCGCGCAGTGATTTCAGCTTGGCTTTGTAAGCGCGCAGTTCTGCTTCGTTCGGCAACCTGCCGTGGACCAGCAGATGCGCGATCTCCTCGAACTCGGCAGTGTCGGCGAAGTCGAGGATGTCATAGCCGCGATAGTGCAGGTCGTTGCCATTGCGGCCGACGGTGCACAGCGCCGTGTTGCCGGCGACGACGCCCGACAAGGCGACGGATTTTTTAGGTTTGAATCCGCCTGAGGCTGGCGTTTCGTTGCTTGTGGTCATGCTGGAATCCTTGTTCTTGTCGCGCCATCTTGATGGCTGGAAAATTTCTATTGCTTGGCAAACAGCGCGTCGAGCTTGTCTTCGTATTCGTGGTAACGCAGGTAGTCGTAGAGTTCGGCTCGAGTTTGCAACTGGTCGACGATGTTTTTCTGTGTGCCTTCGCGGCGCACGGTTTCGTAGAAATTCAGCGCCGCCTTGTTCATCGCGCGATAGGCGCCGCAGCAGTACAAGGCGATGTCGACACCAGCTTCGCGTAACTCATCCGTGGTGAAGAACGGCGTTGATCCAAATTCGGTCAAGTTGGCGAGGATCGGCACCTTCACCGCTTGCTTGAAGCGGCGGTAATCATCGAGCGTGCGCATGGCTTCCGGGAAGATCATGTCGGCACCGGCTTCAACGTAGGCGCAGGCACGCTCGATGGCGGAATCGATGCCTTCGCTGGCGGCGGCGTCGGTACGCGCCATGATCACGAAGCTGGCATCGCTACGTGCATCAACGGCAGCCTTTACGCGATCGCACATTTCCGCCGTTGTCACCACTTCCTTGCCCGGGCGATGGCCGCAACGCTTCTGGCCAACCTGGTCTTCCATGTGCACGGCAGCGACGCCGACGTTGATGAAGGAACGGACGGTGCGTGCGATATTGAATGCGCCGCCCCAGCCGGTATCGATATCGACCAGCAACGGCATCCCGCTGGCATCGACTATACGGCGCGCGTCGGTGAGCACGTCTTCCATCGAGCTGATGCCGAGATCGGGCATGCCCAGCGAATTCGCGGCAACGCCGCCACCGGAAAGATAAAGCGCCTTGTAGCCAACCCGTTGCGCCATCAAGCCGGCGTAGGCGGTGATCGCGCCCATCACCTGCAGCGGTGTCTCTTCGGAAAGGGCGCTGCGGAATCGGGTGCCGGCGCTGGCTGCGGACATGCGGGTGCTCGCTCTGTGGGTACAGCGCAGGCGCTCGCGGAATCGCAGTTTTCAGTTCCGGCACCAACGCGTAGCTGGCTATTGTCGCCGCTGGCGTGGCGCGGCGCGACCCCCGGGCGGCCTCACCAGCCCACAAGGTTCAGATGATGCGCAGCGTGATCGCTTTCAGCACCGCGCGGGTGCGGTCGCGGGTGTCGAGTTTGGTCAGGATGTCCGACACGTAGTTCTTTACCGTGCCTTCGGCGAGAAACAGCGTGCGCGCGATTTCCTTGTTCGAGTAGCCGCCCGCAAGCAAACGCAGGATTGCTACTTCCCGGTCGCCGAAACTGGCTTTGGGCGCATTGCTGTCGCGGTAGGCATAGCGTGCGCGGACAGGTCCGGTCGATACCGGCTGCAACAGCGATTCCCCGCGTGATGTCGCCAAGATCACATCACGCAGGTCTTCGGGTGCGGCGTCTTTCAACAGGAAACCCTGCGCGCCGCTCTGCGTGGCTTGCAGCAGCAGATCGGCGTCGTCGAACGTGGTCAAAAGAATGATCGGCGTCGTGTTGCCGCTTTCACGCAGGCGTTGCAGCGCTTCGATGCCACCGGTTCCTGGCATACGGATATCTGACAGGATCACGTCGACCGCTGTCGCTTGCAACGCAGCAATCAGTGCATCGCCATCAGCGGCTTCGATCACGACGCGTAGGTCGGCGAAGCCTTCAAGCAGCGCGCGCAATCCGGCGCGAACGAGGGCCTGGTCGTCGGCGAGCGCAAGCCGGATGGGTGCGGCATTGGCCGTTGCTGTCGTCATGTTCCCGGCACCCATGCGGTCAAATGGAAGCCGTCGTCACCGCAGACACGCAGTCCGCCGCCGACGTTTTCAAGCCGCTCGCGCATACCGGTCAGGCCGTTGCCGGCGCGAACTTGCGCCGCACCGCGTCCGTTGTCGCGAACGTTCAGTTCGATGCTGCCGTTGCACCGGCCCAAGGTCAGCCAGACCTGCTCGGCCTGCGAGTGTCGCGCCGCATTGGTAAGCGCCTCCTGCGCGGCGCGCAGCAGTGCGCGTGCTTGGGCAATGTCGTCAAGGCGCAGGTTCGGTTCGATCGAAAGATTGACGCGCGGGCGCGGGATCGGCGCGGCGAGTTCTTCGATCGCGCGACCCAGGTCCAGACCCTCGTCGTGGCGCATCTGGCTAACCACGCCGCGAATGTCGCCGAGCAGTTCGTCGGCCAGCCGTGCTGCGGTTTCAACAGCGGGTGGTGCACCGGCTGGATCGCGCGCCAGTGCAGCCAGTTGTAGTTTCAACGCCGTCAATTTGTGACCGCTGACGTCGTGCAATTCGCGCGACAGCCGCAAGCGTTCGTGGCTGCGTGCGCTGTCTTCGAGCAACGATTGCGTCGCCAGCAATTCCGCGTTGACGAGGCGCAGCGCATCGCGACTGTTTTCGGCGCTGCGCGCGTAGAACGCGGTCAGCGTTGCGAAAGCCTGGAAGCCTGCGTATAGCCCGAATGTGGCGATCGCGACGCCGAGCGGCCACATCCACAACAACACGCCGATCAAACCGAGGTTGTTGATGCCCATCAGCCACCAGCGAATCCGGCTACGCAAATGGGCGATCTGCACGGCCAGGATCACGAACAGGGCCGGCACGCTGCCATCGCCGGTGAGCGCCAACACCAGCAATGCCGCAATGGCTTCCACCTCGATAAGGACAACGGCGCGCCCCACGCGCTGGCAACCCTCGACCTTGACGATATCGGCCATCACGCCGAAAAGGAATACCAGCATCGCGACCATCGTGGGAATCGTGACGCCTCGTTCCGCAACACGACTGCCGAAGACGCCGAACAAAACGGTCGCGAACACCGCCAGCCAGGTCAGCAACGCGGCAAGACTCATGGGTTGGCGCAGCGCGGCGAGCCAGCGTTGCGCGGTGGATGGAGTGTTCATGGCGTCCATCGTGAAGGCCTCGCCCGATGGCGACAAGGCCATATCGCCAAATGGTGACTTCCGGCACCCGGCATCGGTGACCGCCGGCATCTGGGACACTTGGGTCGATCAGCAGAGCATGGCCACACCGTTTTCAAGCGAGGCCAACGCACATGATTCTCGAAATTCTTACCCATACCCCGACCTGGGTCTTCGTGTTGTTCACGATCATCGTCAGCATGGGCGCGTTGCGCCTGCGTGACGCCGAACGCGACGCCCGACGCCTGTGCTTGATCCCCGTTCTGTTCGTAGTGGCCGGTGTGATCGGCGTTGGCATGCGTGACGACGCAGCGGCAATTTCGATCTGGCTGGTCACCGCCAGCGCGGGTTTGGTGATCGGGAGCCTCGCGCGCCCAGCCATTCGGGTTGTCGCCGGTGGTTACCGCATCTTCCTTGCCGGATCGGCCTGGCCGCTGGCGCGCATCGTGGTGATCTTCGTCGCGCATTACTTCCTAAATGTGGCAGCGGTGATGAGTTTCGATCATCGCGTCGACTTGATGCGCCTTGATGCGGCCGTGTCGGGCCTGACGGCCGGATACTTCGCCGGCTGGCTGTGGCGGTTCGTGCATGCTTATCGTGTTGCGAAGGCAAGGCCAGCCAGCGGCCGTGGAACCAACGCCTTCGCATAGCCCATTCGCAGCGAACTTTGGCGACGGTCATTCCGGCCCTTTTTGCACCCGTCAAGCCGTGTCGCACAACTTAGGACATTTGCGAAGCCTTGAGTGGCGCTACTCCTTCTTGAGTGACACCGTCGCTATACGCGCAGTATTTAGGGTGGCACTGTAAGAATGCTGCTTGGAAAGCGCCCGCCGTCGCGAGACCGGTGAGCGGTCACTGCATCCATGCCATCGAAATCGACATCCGCCCAAAACGTGGCCAGCGCGATGCACCGGGAAGCCAGTCCAGTCGTCCAAC
>JAYTAY010000289.1:0-3589 GCA_043737255.1 Luteimonas sp. | reverse complement strand
CGATGTTGATGTCGGCGTTTCGCTGGAATGGCTTGAACCTGGCGTCGCTCGATCCACAGCTCGGCCGCTATTTCGGCACCGACAAGGGCGTGCTGGTGCTGTCCAACGGCGAGTTGAACGGTTTGCAAAGTGGTGATGTGATCCAGAACGTGGACGGCAAGCAAGTTGATTCACCGCGCGAAGTCATGGATGCGCTGCGTGGCAAGCCCGCGAATGCACGAGTTGCGGTGGGTTATCTGCGTGACCGCAAGGCAGCCAAGGCAAGCATCGCCGTTCCCGGTATCCTGCGCACACTTCCGTTGCCGCCCAAGCCACCAGCGCCGCCAAAACCTCCCAAGGCGCCGAAAGTACCGTCCCCGCCACGTACGCCTGCCATGGCGCCACCGCCCGCGCCGCCTGCATCGCCCGCGTCGCCATCCGCAATGGAGACGCGGCGTGTTGTGCTGGTGTCCGAGGCTGGCGATGCGGGTTGGCCGTCGCTGGAAGATGCAGTACCGCAGATCATTGAAGAGGTCGAAATCGAAGTGCGCTGAGGAATGATCTCTGTGGGAGCGACGGAAGTCGCGACTTGACACATCAGTCGCGACTTCCTTCGCTCCCACAGGTTGTGCTTTCTAGGCCATGGCCGCTTCCACCTGTTGCCACACAGCCTCATCGAGCTGTTCGCTCAACGACAACGCGGCAAGATTTTCCAGCAGTTGCTCCTTGCGGGTCGCCCCGAGGATCACGCTGGAGACATGCGGATTCTGCAGGCACCAGGCAATCGCAAGCGACGCCGGGGCCACGCCCAGCCTGGCGGCAAGCGCAGTGAACTTGCGCGCACGTTCCACACGCCGGGATTGCGCATCGCCCAACACGCCGTGTTGCAGCCACGTGTAACTGGATTGCGCCAGACGCGAGCCTTCCGGCACGCCGTCGTTGTATTTGCCGGTGAGCAGACCTGAGGCCAATGGCGACCAGATCGTCGTGCCCAGGCCCAGTTCCGCGTACAGCGGCGCGTATTCGAGTTCGACGCGTTCGCGGTGCAGCAGGTTGTACTGCGGCTGCTCCATGCTCGGCGCATGCAGGTGATGTGCACGCGCGATCTTGGCGGCTTCGCGGATCTGCGCCGCCGGCCATTCCGACGTCCCCCAATACAGCACCTTGCCCTGTCGGATCAGCCCGTCCATCGCCCAGACGGTTTCTTCCATGGGCGTCTCCGGATCGGGCCGGTGGCAGTAATACAGATCTAGATGATCCACCCGCAAGCGCTGCAACGCGGCATGGCAGGCTTCGAACACGTGTTTGCGAGACAGTCCCTTCTGAGTGGGGCGCGGATCCTCCGCGGCGCCGAAAAAAACCTTGCTGGAGACACAGAATGCATCGCGCGGCAGGCGCAGGTCGGCGATGACATCGCCCATCACGCGTTCCGCTTCGCCATGGGCGTAGGTCTCGGCATTGTCGAAGAAGTTCACGCCATGGTCGTATGCGGTGGCGATGAGTTCACGCGCCTCGGCACGGCCCACCTGCGTGCCGAACGTGACCCACGCGCCGAACGACAGCGCCGAGAGCTGCAAGCCGGAGGATCCGAGGCGGCGGTATTGCATGGTGGGCCTTATTCTGCGGATTCGCCGCCCATCGTATCCCCATCACAAATTCGATGGCGGCATCTGCAGGAAAAACGAATCCGTTGTTGCATCGATCGGACTTCAACATCCTGTTACTGCCGTCCTTTTCCATCGGCGCGTTCAAGTACACTCCTCGCACTTCCTCTCGGGGAGTAGCCCACCGCAATACAACCGCGGGGCGTGCGTCAACACACTTGACCGGCAGGTCATGGCGCGCGGGCAGCGACTCAAGTCGCTTGCGGGCAAGACCGAAGGCAGGCGTTGTGCAAACCCGGGCCGGGCTGCGCGCGTCGGCCTTCGCGTCCACGCGAATGCCCGGCCCCGGATTCGTCGATGGATGCACTCCTGTTGTCCACCTTGGGTGTTGCGCTGGCCGAAATCGGCGACAAGACCCAACTGCTGGCGTTGTTGCTGGCGGCTCGGTTTCGCAAACCGTGGCCCATCATCGCCGGCATCCTCGTCGCCACCTTGCTCAACCACGCGCTGGCCGGATGGCTGGGCGCGATGTCGTCGCAGTGGTTGTCGCCGGAGGTGCTGCGCTGGATCGTTGCCGGCAGTTTCCTGGCCATTGCACTGTGGACGTTGAAGCCGGACAGGCTGGACGACGATGACGCCAGGCTGCCTGCGCGCGGCGCCTTCATCGCGACCGCAATCGCATTTTTCCTCGCCGAGATGGGTGACAAGACCCAGGTCGCCACGGTGCTGCTGGCCGCGAAATATTCGCCGCTGTGGCAGGTGGTGTTGGGCACGACGGTGGGCATGCTGATCGCCAACATGCCGATAGTGTTGCTGGGCAGCCGCTTCGCCGATCGCCTGCCGCTGAAAGCCGCGCGTACCGGCGCGGCGCTGTTGTTCCTGATTCTCGCGGGTTGGGTCGCCTGGCGTGGACTCGGTGCTTGAGGCTGGTCGCGCTATTCTCTGCGTCAGCAAGCCATCTGCGGGGAGTTGATGCGCGCATTTGCCAAAACCATCTCGAATGTCGCCACGTCGCTGTTGTCGCGGCCCGACGAAATCATGCTGGAAGTCGGTGCAGGCGGCGAATTGCTGGTCGCGCGGTTGCGCGTACTGATCGCAGCGCTATTGCTGTTGTTGCCGCTGCTCAACGCCATCAGTGGCGGCAGCATCAACGAAACCATGATCGGCTTGGGCGGCGCCATCTTAGTCAACGTGGCCGCGCAGGTCTGGTTGTACCTGGCCAAGCGCAGACGCAGATATCACTGGCTGCCCTTCGCCAGCAGTGCCTATGACGTGACTGCGGCCACGCTGGTGCTGATCCTGCTCGCATTCAACCACCTGCCGTCCGCGCTCAACAGCATGATCGTCTGGTGCGGTTACCTGATCGCGATCATGATGACGGCGTTGCGCAACGACGGCCGCGTCACCCTGTTCGTCGGCGTATTGGCGCTGCTGCAATACGGCTGGCTGATCTGGGGCGTGTTCGCGGCGGCCATCTCGCCCGAACAATTGATCTCGATCGAGTACGGCACCGTGTCGGTTGCCAACCAGACGCAGCGGCTGGTGATCCTGGCGGTGTTCACCATCATCACCACGACCGTGGTTTACCGGATGCAGCGGCTGGTCGAGATGTCCGGTACCGACGGTCTGACCAAGCTGCCCAATCGCACCTGGTTGCTGCATCGGTTTCCACGCCTTGTGGATGCCGCGCGCAATGACAGCGCATCACTGACGGTGGCGCTGATCGACCTCGACTACTTCAAGCGTATCAACGACGAAGTTGGCCATCAGGCCGGCGATCGTGCTCTGCGGCACGTCGTGCGCGTGCTCAACGACAAGATCGAAGGTGACGAATGGCTGGTGCGGCTGGGCGGCGAGGAGTTCGTGTTGTTGTTGCGCAGGCCCATGGGCAGCGCGTGGGAGCGCGTGGACGTGCTGCGTCGCGCCGTGGCCGAAACGCCCTTCGTCGCCGAACGCGGTGCAGATCCGCAACGCATCACCTTCAGCGCCGGACTGGCGAGCTTCCC
>JAYTAY010000288.1:0-8304 GCA_043737255.1 Luteimonas sp. | reverse complement strand
CGGCGCTGGGCGCGATCACATTGGCCTTGATCCCGCCTTCGACCCGGCCGATGTTGAAACGCAGGCCGGTGAGTCCGCCGAAGCGGCGATGCGATTGTGAATCGACGAAATCCAGCGCGGTTGCACCCCATCGCATCGCACGATGCAACGCATTGGCTTGCATGGCTTCGGCGCCGGATGCATGTCCCGCCGAGCCGGTAAACCGCATTAACACCGAACTGATACCACGATGCGAGAGCACGGCCTCGCACAGCGTCGGCTCGGCGACGATCACTTCATTGAAACCATGATCGCGCTGCAAGAAAGAGGCAATGCATCGTGGATCGTTGGCTTCTTCGTCGCTGGTGAACAGGAAGGCCGCATCGCCTGTCGCCTCCATCGCAGCAGAAAGCAATCCCGCTGCCGCGCCCTTGATGTCGCAGGCACCGAGGCCGATGGCGCGATCTTCGGTCACGCGCAGCACATGCGGGCTCGCGGTCCATGCGGGCGAATCCGGCACCGTATCCAGATGTACATTGAACAGACGTTGCGGCGTACCGCGCACGGCAAACAACGACACCGCGCCTGCGCCATGGTCGATGACTTCGACCCGGAAACCGTGCAGTTGCGCACGAATGTATTCGAAGATGCCGCCCGTTCCGATCGCGCGCGGCGGATTTCGGGTGTCAAACGACACCAGTGCTTCGAGATGCTTGAGAACGGATTGCAACATGTCAGCCTTCATTTCTTGTAGGAGCGGCCCATGGCCGCGATGGGACTTGCCGGTAAAGCTTGATCGCGGCCATGGGCCGCTCCTACAGGTCGTTCAACGATTGATCTGCGCCCACAGCGTCGAGCTCATGCCGTACAGACGTATGAACCCCTCGGCCTCTTCCACGCCCCAGTCGGCCGATTGCGCGTAGGTCGCGTCTTTGGCGTTGAGGATGTGCGGCGATGTGATCGCGATGGCATCGACGCGTGCGCCGCTGGTTTCGAGGACGACAGCGCCGTTGACCATTTGCTGCGATGACGCGAGGAACGCTTCGAGATCGGTCTTCAATGGGTCGTGGAAGAAACCCTCGTAAACCAGTTCCACCCATTTCCGCGCAATGTTTGGCTTGAAACGATTCTGCTGCTTGGTCAGCACCGCTTCTTCCAGCGCACGATGTGCCACCAGCAGCGCGGTCAGGCCTGGCGCTTCGTACACGATGCGGCCCTTCAAACCGATCGTCGTATCGCCGGTGTACATGCCACGACCGACACCGTAGGCCGCGAACAGCGCATTGAGCTTCGCAAGCAGCTGCGCGCCCGGCAGCGCTTCGCCATCGAGCGCAACGGCTTCGCCTTGCACGAAACGCAGCTCGACGCGCAGCGGCTCGCTGGGCCAATCCTCGCGCGGCGCGCACCAGCCGCGCGCACCCTCACCGGGCGCCTGCCAGCGATCGACTTCGCCACCGGACAAGGTCAGGCCCAGCAAGTTCTCATTGATCGTGTAAGCCTTCTGCTTCGCGCGGACGCTGAAACCGCGCTCTTCGAGATACGCCTGCTCGTATGCACGCACCTCGGTGTGTTCCTTCTGGATTTCGCGGATCGGCGCGACGATGTCGTAATGGCCACTCGCTTTCACCGCCAAATCGAAACGCACCTGGTCGTTGCCCATGCCGGTGCAGCCATGCGCGATGGCCTTGGTGCCGAGATCATTCGCACGTGCCAGCGCAGCATCGACAATCAGATAGCGATCCGAGACCAGCAACGGATATTGGCCCTGGTAACCCTCGCCCGCCCATACGAACGGTTTGACGAAACCATCCCAGATCGCCGGCCCGCCATTGATGGTGATGTGGCTGGCAACCCCCAGTTCGGCCGCGCGCTGCTCGATGGAAGCGCGCTCCTCCGCATCGACGCCGCCGGTGTCTGCGAATACCGTATGCACATCCCAGCCACGTTCCTGCAGGTACGGCACGCAGAAGCTGGTGTCGAGGCCGCCGGAGAATGCGAGGACGATGTTTTTCTTGCTCATTTCGTTACCCGTAGGGTGGGCCTTGGCCCACATCGTTGTTGCATCAGAAAAAACGGTGGCCCGAGGCCACCCTATGACATCAATGCAGCCATCACTGCCTTCTGTACATGCAATCGGTTTTCGGCTTCGTCAATAGCGATACAGTTCGGTGAATCCATCACCGCGTCCGTTGCCTTGACGTTGCGACGCAATGGCAGGCAATGCGAAAACACGCCGTGGTTGGTCAACGCCATCTTGGCCTCGTCTACGATGAAGTGCTTGTGTGCATCGCGAATCGGTTTTTCAGCGTCCCAGCGGCCGAAGTACGGCAGTGCGCCCCAACTCTTTGCATACACCACATCGGCATCACGATACGCACTGTCGATGTCATGACTGATTTGCAGCGAACCGCCGCTTTCAGCGACGTTACTTGCGCCCCAACCCATGTAGCGCTCATCAAGGACGTATTCGGGTGTCGGACACAGCAAGGTCACGTCCATGCCCATGCGCGTGGCGATGGTCAGCGCGGAATTGGCGACGGCGGTGTTCAATGCCTTGGGGTGGTAGGTCCAGGTCAGCACGTACTTCTTGCCACGCAGATCCTGCGTGCCGAAATGTTCCTGCAGCGCGAGTACATGCGCTAGTTCCTGGCAGGGATGGGTGATGGTTTCAAGATTGATCACCGGGACGGTGGCGTGTTGCGCAAAGCCGCGCAGCACCTTGTCCTCGCGATCGACCGACCACTGCTCGAATTTTGGAAACGCACGCACCGCGATCATGTCCACGTAACGCGACAGCACCCGCGCTACTTCGGCGATGTGCTCCTCGGTATCGCCATCCATCACCGTGCCGACATCGAATTCGATCGGCCACGCATCCTTGCCAGGCTGCAGCACGACCGCATGGCCGCCAAGCTGGAACGCGCCGAGTTCGAAACTGGTGCGGGTGCGCAGGGACGGATTGAAGAACACCAGTGCGATGCTCTTGCCTTTCAACTCACTGCCAATCTTGTTGCGCTTGAACAATGAAGCTTGCGTCAGCAAGGCATCGAGTTCGCCGCGCGACCAGTCCTGGGTATTCAGAAAATGTCTAATTGGGTCTGGCTTGATTGAAGTCGGTTTCATCGGAGAAGACCTGAGTTGGATTTCTTTGGCTCAAAACGAAAAAACCCAGCGCGAGGCTGGGTTTCCATAACGGCACTGCGAAGACGCGAGCCGTTACCCAGCGGACATGTGGGCTGCCGGTTGGCGCGCGCGCGAGGTCATGCCTGCCGCCATGTAGGCGGACGTCAGGATCGCAGCGGTTGCGTGGGCGTGGGTCATCGGACGCGCATCCTCGCACGCAGCGCCGGTGGCGGCAAGGTCAACGCGGATCGATCGTTGGCACGACCGGCGTCAGCGAAATCTTCACCCGCAGGCGATTACCGGGATCCATCGGCAGCCTCGATCGGTATTTCGAGCCGCGGTAGACGTAATCGACGTCGAACGCGATTGGCCTGCGGAATTCGCGTTCGACCGCGACTGTCCGGCAGTTGACGGCATCGAGGCTGGACGCCGCGGCGGGTTTCTTGCCCACGGCGCCTTTGACCGCGCCGCTCACCGCCCCCACGATCTTTGACAGCTTGCCGGGTTCACCGTCCGATGCCACTGCCGCCGGATCGCAACGTTCCTCCATGCGGGTCGCCCGCAACACCTGATACACCGGCTCCACCCGCAACACCTGCGCATGGTCGAAACGGACGTTCTCGGACTGGATGACCGTGGTGTTCTGCGCCCACGCAGTCGCCGGCAACAGCGTGGCGAGCAACAGGGAAGCGATGAGGAAAAACGGCAGGTGCACTGGCGATACTCAAGCGGGTTGCAGCGAAGTCTAGAGACTGGATACCGCAGGGGGACTGAATCAGTGCTGTCACGCGCCTTCCGCCGCCGCTAAAATCCTGTTATTCCTCGAGTGATCCCATGAGCCTGCACCTTTACAACACGCTGACGCGGCGGCTGGAGCCGTTCGTGCCGCTGGACCCGGCCTGCCCGACCCTGTATGTCTGCGGACCGACGGTCTACAACTACGTGCATATCGGCAATGCGCGTGGCCCAGTGCTGTTCGGCGTGTTGGCCGACCTGCTGCGCCGCCGTTTTGGCGGGTTGCGCTATGCGCGCAACATCACCGACGTGGACGACAAGATCAATGCGGCGGCGAAGGAACTGGGCGTGCCGATTGCGCAAATCACTGATCGTTATGCCGCGGCGTACCGCGAGGACATGGCCGCGCTGGGTGCAACAGTGCCCGACCTCACGCCGGAAGCCACCGCACACATCCCGCAGATGATTGCGATGATCGAAAGTTTGATCGCATCGGATCATGCCTACGTCGCCGAAGGCCATGTGTTGTTCTCGGTCAGCAGCTTCAGCGAATACGGCAAGTTGTCGCGCCGCGATCCGGACGAGATGCTGGCCGGCGCACGCGTGGAAGTTGCGCCGTACAAACGCGATGCAGGTGATTTCGTGTTGTGGAAACCTTCGACCGACGATTTGCCCGGCTGGGAATCGCCTTGGGGTCGCGGCCGTCCCGGATGGCATATCGAATGCTCGGCGATGGCGGCGGCGCATCTGGGCGAGACCATCGACATCCACGCCGGCGGCATCGACCTGCAGTTCCCGCATCACGAAAACGAAATCGCGCAAAGCGAGTGCGCACACGGTGGGAAGATCTTCGCGCGGTTCTGGCTGCACAACGGCATGCTCAATTTCGGCGGCGCCAAGATGTCGAAATCGGTTGGCAACATCGAGAAGGTGCACGACCTTGTACGCGCGCATCCGCCAGAAGCGCTGCGGTATGCGCTGCTGTCCGCGCATTACCGGCAACCGCTGGAGTGGTCGGATGGGTTGATCGAGCAGTCGGTGAAGACACTGGATCGGTTGTACGGGACGTTGCGCGACCTGGATGCCCTGTTCGGCATTTCGGATGATCCGAGCACGATTGACGCACTACTCAACATTCCGCCCAGCATTGAAGTTGCATTGGAAGATGATCTCAACACGCCGCAAGCTCTCGCCGAAGTCGCTTCTATCGCAGCCGAGGCGCGTTCATTACGCAATCGAACTGTGCATGGAATCGCGCAACCGGAGGCGATGCATCGCTTGAGAAGTCTGAAATCGGAACTGCTGGGCGCGGGCTCCGCGCTCGGGTTGCTGCGGCAATCGCCTGCTGACTGGTTCGCGCGTGGAGTTGCCCAAACCAATGATGAAGATGCACGTATCCAGTCGCTGATCAATGAGCGTGACGTCGCGAAAAAGAGCCGCGATTTCGCCCGTTCCGATGCGATCCGGGACCGGCTCGCTGATGAAGGCGTTTTGCTGGAAGACACGGCGCAAGGCGTACGATGGAAGCGGGCTTGATGCCTTCTTGCTGTCATTCCCGCGTAAGCGGAGGCGCTTTTTCAACAGCGAAGCTGGTCAAGCTGGCGACTTCACTTTTCGCCGACGAGCTTCTAATCCGCTGGGTTCCCGCATCGGCGGGGATGAAGCTGGGAATCGTCTGTAATGAATGATGCCAACTTCCCCCTCGAACCCACCGCCGCCGAAGCGCAAACCGTCATCGCCGACGAATTCGCATTCTTCAGCGACTGGTCCGAGCGCTACCAGTACCTGATCGACCTCGGCCGCAAGCTGCCGCCGTTTCCGGAAGCGTTGAAGACCGAAGAGCATCGCCTGCACGGTTGCCAGTCGATGGTCTGGATCGTGCCGTCCGGTGATGCGTCGCGACTTGCCTTCATGGCGATCAGCGACTCCGCTATCGTATCCGGCCTGATCTATCTCGCGTTGCGCGTGTACTCCGGCCGCTCAGCCAGTGAAATCCTGTCGACCGATCCTGACTACATTGCGGCGATCGGCTTGGCCAAGCACTTGTCGCCAACCCGCACCAATGGTCTCGCCGCATTGATCACCGCGATCCGCGACACCGCGCAACGCGCTGCGTGAGCGCGGCGGCCGTCAATACGGCAACGGTGCTGCGTAATCGGGGCTTCACCGGCCTGCTGTTCTATCGCCTGCTGGCGATGCTGTCCTACCAGATCGTCGCGGTCACGGTCGGCTGGCAGATCTACCAGATCACCCGCGATGCACTGTCGCTGGGTCTGATCGGCCTGACCGAAGTCGTCCCGTATTTCTGTTTCGCGTTGTTCGCCGGTTATGCCGTCGATCACCTGCCGCGCCGCAGGCTGGGCATGTTCGCCTGCATCGGCTTGGTGCTGACCACGCTGATGCTGGCGGGCGTGGCCGGTGGCGTGCTGCCAGCGTTCGGCACGATCACGATTTATGTCGCGATCGCGTTGAACGGAGTGGTCCGCGCCTTTCTCGGACCGGTTTACAACGCCCTGTTCGCGCGCGTGCTGCCCCGCGAACAATTCGCGCGTGGTGCGGGCATCGGCAGCGTCGTCATGCAAAGCGGACTGGTGATCGGGCCGGCGCTGGGTGGCCTGCTGATCGCCTGGCAAGGGCTGACCACGACCTATCTGGTCGCCGCTGCATTCGCGGCCGCCGCGGCGATTGCCATCATCACCCTGCGCGTCACCGAACCCGCCCTGCCCGCCGATCGCGCGCCGGTGTTCAAGAGCATCGGCGAAGGCCTGCGCTTCGTCTTCAACAACCAGATCGTGCTGGGTGCGCAGGCACTGGACATGTTCTCGGTGCTGTTCGGCGGCGCGGTCGCGTTGCTGCCCGCTTTCATCAGCGAAATTCTTGACTACGGCCCCGAGGCCTTGGGCATCCTGCGCGCCGCGCCTGCTGCTGGCGCGGTACTGGTCGGCGTATGGCTGGCGCGACAGCCGCCGCAGCGCAATGCCGGCAAATTGCTGCTGTGGGCCGTCGCGGGCTTCGGTCTGTGCATCATCGGCTTCGCCGTGTCGCGCGTGTTGTGGCTGTCGGCACTGATGTTGCTGCTGTCGGGCATGTGCGATGGCGTGTCGGTGGTGATCCGTTCCACCATCCTGCAACTGGCCACGCCCGATCATCTGCGCGGCCGGGTGTCGTCGATCAATGGCATCTTCATCGGATCGTCCAATGAGCTTGGCGCGTTTGAATCCGGTGTCGCGGCACGGATTCTCGGCCTGGTCCCCTCGGTGATCTTCGGCGGCATGATGACGCTTGGCGTGGTTGCGGCTACCGCGAAATTCGCGCCGAGATTGCGCAGGCTGGATCTCCGTGATCTGCAATAGTGTAAGTCGTGGGCTTCTCGCAGGAACGGCTTCAGCCGAGAGTTTTCACATGGCCCGATCGAGAGCTCGCGGCTGAAGCCGCTCCTACGAAGGGCAACAAAAGAAAAGCCCCGCATTGCGGGGCTTTGTCCACAACTCTCGACCACCAATCAAATCAATCGCCCTGCTGCTTCTGCATATGCTCCCAACGCTCCTGCGCATCGATCGTGCGCTCGGCGGTGAGACGCGCTTCAAGGCGCTCCAGGCCGATGTCTTCGCCGGTATCCACGCAGAACCCGTAGTCGCCTTCATCCAGCCGTCGCAGCGTGCTGTCGATCTTGCCGATCAGCTTGCGGTAGCGGTCGCGGGTGCGCAGTTCGAGCGAGTTTTCGGTCTCGCGTGTCGCGCGTTCGGCTTCATCGCCGACATCGCGCACTTCGTCCTTGAGGTTCTCGATGGTCTGCTTGGATTCTTCCACCAGATCCGCGCGCCAGCCAGTCAGGCGCTGGCGGAAATACTCGAGCTGCAACGTGCTCATGTATTCCTCGTCCTTGGCCGGCTTGTAGCCATTGGGTACGACCGGACGACCGGTGGCCTGGTCGTTCTTGTAGGCGACAACCTTGACCTTGCCCTTGGGTGTGGGCGCCTTGGGCCTGGCCGCAACTGCAACCGCGACCTTGCCCGTTGGACGCACCGCGGGTGGCCGGACGACAGGCGTCGGGGCAGCAGCCATCGCGGCGGCACTCTTCCTGGACGACGCCGGTTTCTTGGCCACAGGCGCAATGGCAGGTTTCACAACAGGCGCAACCGGCGCAGGCGCCGGTTTGACCGGCGTTGCAACTTTCACTGGTGGTGTCTTGACGGGAGCTTTCGCGGGTGCCTTGGCAATCGCGGATTTAGCCGCAGCAGTCACTTTCTTGACCACTGGCGCCTGTTTCGCGGGTGCTGCTTTCTTGGCGACGGGCTTGGAAACCGGCTTTTTTGGCGCTGATGTCCTCGCAACCTTCGCAGGCGCTTTCTTGACAACGGGCTTCTTCGCGGCAGGTTTCTTGGCTACCGGCTTCCTGGCAGCGGCCTTGGCGGCCGGCTTTTTGGCGACGGCTTTCTTCGGAGCGGGCTTTTTCGCAACAACTTT
>JAYTAY010000287.1:0-17707 GCA_043737255.1 Luteimonas sp. | reverse complement strand
ACGACGCCATACCGGCGTCCGAAGACACCCACACCGCCCTCGTCGACGACGACGACAGCACCGGAGCCTGACATGAAAGAAAAACGCCCCACCACCCTTTCGCTCAAACGCGAGAACGACGCCGCCGTAGAAGCTCCGCGCCTCGAAGAGCGCCTGCACAAAGTCCTGGCCCAGGCCGGGCTGGGCTCGCGCCGCGCGCTGGAGCAGCGCATCGCCGAAGGCATGGTCAAGGTCAACGCCGAAATCGCGCAGACCGGCATGAGCGTCAAGGGCGGCGACCGCATTGAGATCGACGGCAAGACCTTCGTCGCCAGTGCGCTGACCGAGCCCGCGCGCGTGCTGATCTACAACAAGCCCGAAGGCGAAGTCACCACCCGCGAAGATCCCGAAGGCCGCCCGACCATCTTCGAAGCGCTGCCGGTGCTCAAAGGCGCGCGCTGGATCGCGATCGGGCGCCTCGACATCAACACCACCGGCCTGCTGCTGCTGACGACCGATGGCGAACTCGCCAACGCCATGATGCATCCCTCCTACGAGGTGGAACGCGAATACGTCTGCCGTGTGCGCCCGCCGGAAGGCATGGACGACGTCCCCGACAACCTCGCCGACCGCTTGCGTCGCGGCGTGGCGCTGGAGGACGGCCCGGCCAAGTTCGACGAGGTCGAACGCATCGGCGGCAGTGATTCTCACGACTGGTTCCGCGTGCTGCTGAAGGAAGGCCGCAATCGCGAAGTGCGCCGCCTGTGGGAATCCCAGGGTTGCCAGGTCAGTCGCCTCAAGCGCATCCGTTACGGCAAGGTCGCGTTGCCGCAGCCGCTGTTGCGCGGACAATCGCAGGAGTTGCCGGAGGAGAAGGTTGAGGCGCTGCGTCGCGAACTGAAACTGGACGAAGGCCCGCCGCCCGCATTGACGCTGCAGCCGGTCATCGGCCAGCGCAAGGCCAGCAAGTCGACCGTGCAGGTCGGTCGCGAAGGCCACAAGTCCGGCAACGCGTATCTCGGTGGTCACAGCACCGCCGATGAAGGGCGCGAGCTGCGTCGTTTCGATAACGTCCGCGAAGATCGTGGCCGTGGTCGTTTCGGCAACAAGAAACCGCATGGCGGATTGACAGTCAGCGGCGAAGCCGCGGCCAGGCAATCGCAGCGCCCGTTCAAACCCAAGGGCATGGGTGGCGGTCCCCGTCGTGGCGACCAGCAACCCGGCGCGCACGAGGCTGGCAATAATCCCGCGGCACTGCGCACGTGGTATGTGCCCGAAGGTGTCAACACTGGACCGACCGGTCATCGCAATCCGGATGGTGCTCGCGCTCCACGCAAGCCGTATGGCAAGCCGGTGGGTGCAGGCGCAGGTGCGCCGCGTCCGGGCGGTCCCGGCGGCCCGCGTCGCGGCGGCCCCGGCGGTGGTAATCCCGGCGGCGGTTATGCCGGCAATCGCAGCGAAGGCGGCGGTTATCAAGGTCGCAGTGAACGCGGCCCCGGCGCTGGTTACCAAGGCAACGATCAACGCGGCCCCGGCGGCCCATCGCGGGGCCCACGTGGTCCCGGTGGCGGTCAGGGACAAGGACAGCGTTCGCCGCGTCCGTACGGACATCCGGGCAACGCGCCCAGCTTCCCGTCCGATCATGCCAATCCCGGCACGTTCAATCCGTGGGACAAACCGCGCACGCCAGGCCCGCACGGCCCCCGCCCCGGCGGCCCGAACGCAGGTCCGCGTCCCGGCGGCGGCAACCGTCCCGGTGGACCGCGTCCGCCAGGGCCGCGTGGTCCACGCCCCGGTGGTGGTGGCCGCCCCGGTGGCGGCAATCGCGGTCCACAGGATGGCAATCGCTGAAGAAAATAGGACTGTGGCCCGGATGTAGCGCAGCGCAATCCGGGGAAGCTTTACCGACAAACACCACGCAGGAAAACCGTGATCGCCAAGAACAAGGATGTTCACCCATGATCCACTACCGACGCGAACGCCTTCCCGGCGGCACGTATTTCTTCACCGTCGCGCTATACGATCGCCGCCGTTCGCTACTCACCGACCACCTCATCGAATTACGTGCAGCTTGGCAGCACACCGCGCGGATGCGCCCATACAAAACCATCGCCGCCTGCATTTTCCCCACCACCTGCACACCCTTTGGGAATTGCCCAAAGGCGATGCCGACTACCCCGGCCGCTGGCGCGAATTGAAATGCAGATTTCACCCGTCGCCTGCCACTGCTCGGCTTGTCTGGTCCCGCCAATGCAAAGGGTGAATACGGCGTTTGGCAACGGCGGTATTGGGAACACACCATTCGCGACGATGACGACTTGCACGCGCATGCGGACTACATCCATTTCAATCCGGTGAAGCATGGGCATGTGGAGTGCGTGGCTGATTGGCCGCACTCGTCGTTTCATCGTTATGTTCGGGAAGGTTCGTTGGCTTCGGATTGGGGCGGTGTTGCCGAAAGGAATGGCAGCTTCGGTGAGTAATCCCGGATTTCCCTGCGCTGCATCCGGGCTACACCTCCACTTCACATCAGCCACATCGCTGGCACGCACAGCGATCCCAAGCTAGCCATCAACACGTTGCAGCGATGGATCAACAATGTCGTCGAGGGGTGCGGAGTGTCGGGATGTCGTAGTCGTGGGTGCCAGCTTTGGCGGTGCTGCCTGCGCACTCGCCGCAGTGCGCGCCGGCTTGCGGGTCTGTGTGATGGGATGGAACGCAAGCGCGATCCCGGCATCAAGCTCCACGCCACCGGCATCATCGTCAAGGAAGTGGCCGAGGACACGTGGCTCAGCCGCATTCCCGACAACCTGGTGCGCAAGGTTCAGCGAGTACGTCCATATGCACCCAACCTGCGTAGCCTGTCCTTGCAATCCCCCGGCTATTACTTCCTCACCACCGACACGCCAAACGTCATGCGCTGGTTGGCCGATGAGCTGCGCACGGAAGGCGTCGAACTGCGGTTGATGCAATCCTTCACCAACGCTACACGCGACGGTGATGGCTGGTACGTCGAAGGCATTGGCCGCACGCGTTATCTGGTCAGCGCCGACGGTACGAAATCACGCGTTGCGCAACGCGCCGGACTCGGCCGCGTACGCGATTTCCTGTACGGCATTGAATACGAATTCGCCGGTGGCGTCATGGCTGGACGGTAGGTGACGCGATCGCACGGCATCTGCGTCACGACGGCCCACTACCAGAACAGGTGGCGTTGCAGTCCGCACCGCATTTCCGCGTCAGACGCGCGTTGCGTTGGGCTTGCAAACATTGCCAGATGGATTGGCCGGTCGATCTGCTGTTGTATTCCGCCCCACTGCGTTAAGCCGCCGAGCAGGTGTATTTCCACAAATGCGGGGAAACGGCATAGAACCGCAGGCTGGGTTGGCTTCCCCAACCCGGCAATGTCTGAAGATCCATGATGCTGGGTCGATGAAGCCAACCCAGCCTACGAAAGCGTGAACGCATCGCCATCCAGCATCGCCGGGAAACGTTCGCGATGCGCGGCGAGTTCGGCGGCTTGCAAGGTCGTGGTGCTGACGACTTCCTCGTCGGTGCACTCGTTGATCGGCTTGCCGAGGAAATCGATCACGACACTGTCGCCGGCATAGTGCAGGCCGTTGCCGTCGATACCGACGCGATTGAGGCCGGCGACGAAACAGAGGTTCTCGATTGCGCGGGCGCGCAGCAGGGTCTTCCAAGGATACGCGCGTGCCGATGGCCAGTTGGCGACATACAGCAGCAGGTCGTAATCGAGTTGGGCCTTGCGCTCGACGTCATTCCGGTTGCGCGAAAACACCGGGAAGCGCAGGTCGTAGCAGACCAGCGGGCAGATGCGCCACTCTTTCCATTCCACAGTCAACCGATCGCTGCCAGCTGCGTAACGCTCGTGCTCCTTCGCGTAACGAAACAGGTGACGCTTGTCGTACGTCTGCAACCCGCCATCGGGCGTTGCGAACAGCAGCCGATTGAAGACACCCTCGTCGGTGCGCAATTGCACGCTGCCACAGACCGCTGCATCAAGTTGTTTCGCCTGCACCTTGATCCATGCGACGGTCGGGCCGTCCATTGTTTCGGCATCGTCGATGGCGTCGTTGCTGAAACCACTGGTGAAGGTTTCAGGGAGCAGCACCAGGTCGGTGACGCCGTGCAGAGGCGCCATCAGATCGCCGTAGTACTCGCGATTGCCGGCGGGGTCGCGCCACAGGGTGGCGCCTTGTACCAGAGAGACGCGGAGATTGTTCACAGTGATGACTCCATCAGATTGTCATCCCCGCGCAGGCGGGAACCCAGTGACTTTGCCTTGCATAGCCAAGTCGCTGGATCCCAGCCTTCGCGGGGATGACGAGCAAAAAATCATAGCGCTTGCAATCGCTCTATCGCCGCAGCAAGCGTTGTCTCATTCTTTGCGAAACACAATCTTGCAAGACGCTGTCCGGCGGGTGGTGTTTCGTAAAACGGCGACAGCGGAATCGCAGCCACACCTTTCTCCTCTACCAGCCACCGACAGAATTCGACATTATCCAGATCGCTGACAGCCGAATAATCCACCAACTGGAAATACCCACCCGGCACCGGCAACGGCTGCAATCGCGTTGTCAGCAACTGTTCGCGGAACGCATCACGCTTGCCCTGGTAGAAGGCGCCGAGTTGCTCGTAATGTTCCGGCTCCGCATCCAGCATCGCCGCGAACGCGTGCTGCGCCGGCGCAAACGTGCAGAACGTGTTGTATTGATGCACCTTGCGGAACTCGGCGGTGAGCGCGGGCGGTGCGATGCAGTAACCGACCTTCCAGCCGGTGCAGTGGTAGGTCTTGCCGAAACTCGATATGACGAAGGCGCGGTCGCGCAGTTCCGGATAACGCAACGCCGATTCATGCTGCGCGCCATCGAACACGATGTGCTCGTAGACCTCGTCCGACAGCAGCACGATATCGGTATCGCGCAGAATATCGGCGACCGTCTGCATGTCGCCGGCAGTCAACATCGCACCCGATGGATTGTGCGGACTGTTGATCATCAACATGCGCGTCTTGGGCGTGATCGCGTCGCGCACGCGCTGCCAATCGGGTGCGAAGGTCCCTGGATCAAGCGGGATGTGCACGGCGCGCGCGCCAGCAAGATCAATCGCGGGCTCGTAGCAGTCGTAACACGGGTCGAGGACGATGACCTCCTCGCCCGGACGCACCACCGCGTGGATCGCGTTGAAGATGGCTTCGGTGGCGCCGCTGGTGACGGTGATCTCGCCGTCGGCATCGACCTGGCAGCCGTACACGCGCCCGGTCTTGCGCGCGATGGCCTGACGCAGGGACGGGATGCCGGTCATCATCGCGTACTGGTTGTGGCCGGCGCGCATCGCGGCGTCGAGTTCGTCGACCAGGCGCTGGGGCACCGGAAAATCCGGGAAACCCTGCCCCAGGTTGACTGCGTTGTGCTCGGCGGCGAGCTGCGACATCACCGTGAAAATGGTGGTGCCGACCTTCGGCAATTTCGTTTCGGCGTGAAGCAAGGGTGTTGACGGCATGAATGGATTCCCGGGTTTCGTCGTCCAAAAAGCCCGGACGGACATTTCGGCGATCATCGGAGTTTACGGATGCGCGGTGATCGGTTAAACCTTGACGATGCCGAACACGAACGACCGACTGACCGCACTGCTGGAGGCGTACCTGACCGCCGACTATCGATGGGAGCGCGCCGGACAGTGGTATCCGCTGGCGATCGGCGAACCAGCGGCCAGGATCGACGACATCTTCCCGGATGCCCGCCAGTTCGGCACGATGTCGGCATGGAATCCGCATTCAGTGGCGCGCCAGGAACAGACCAATCGTGCGGCAGACGAAGCCCTGCGGGCCGCCCTGGCCGCCAGCGGCCGAGCGTTCCAGCCTGCATTTGCATCGGCGCGCAATCGCAGCTGGAAGGAGTCGAGTTGGCTCATCGTCGATATGCCGCTGCCGGAATTCGACGCGTTGTCGCGCCGCTTCGGCCAGCTGGGAACCCTGTTCTGGCAACGCGAACAGCCGGTCCGGCTGCGCATGGATGCGGCAGCGCCCGCCAGCGCAGCCGGCCACGCCTTCATCGACTGGCTAAAATAGAAGCCCGACGGCCACCATGGCGGTCCATGACGGTCCCATGCCTGACACCCATCACCATCTCCCGCCGCTGCTGGCCGCGCGCGGCCTTAGCTTCGCGCGCAACGAGCAGCCTGTGTTCGGGCCGCTGGATTTCGCCGTCGATGCTGGCGAGGCGTTGCTGGTGCAGGGGGACAACGGCGTCGGCAAGACCACGCTGCTGCGGGTGCTGGCCGGGTTGCTGCGGGCGGACTCGGGCGAAGTGGATCTCGATGGCCGCCGCGCACGCACGCGCGAACGCAGTCGGTCGATCGCCTACCTGGGCCACCTATCCGCACACAAGGCTGACCTGACCGCGATCGAAAACCTGCGCTTCCTGTGCGGCCTGCACGGCCGCAAGCGCGGACAGGACCCGGCCAATGTACTGAGCATGGTGGGACTCGCCGGTTATGACGATACGCCCGCGCGGCAACTGTCGGCCGGCCAGAAGAAGCGTCTGTCGCTTGCACGCCTGTGGCTGTCGCCTGCGCCGGTGTGGTTGCTGGATGAGCCCTACGCCAATCTCGATCTCGATGGCATCACTCTGGTCAACCGGTTGGTGACGGCGCATCTGCGCGATGACGGCGCTGCATTGGTGACAACGCACGGCGCGTATGCGGCGCCGCCGGTGCGGACGAAGCAGCTGATGTTGGAGCGGCAGGCATGATGTGGTCCGCAGCCAAAGCCCTGATTACCCGCGACCTGCGCCTGCTCTGGCGTCGTCGCGGCGATTCCCTGCAGCCGGCCTTGTTCGCATTGCTGGTGGTGATGTTGTTCGCGCTGGCCCTCGGTGGCGAAGCACAGGCTCTGGCGAATGTCGCCGCCGCAGTACTCTGGCTCGCGGTTTTGCTGTCCGGATTGCTGGCACTCGACACCCTGTTCCGCGGCGATGCCGAAGACGGTTCACTGGAACAATGGCTGCTGGCGCCGGTACCACTCGCGTGGCTGGTCGCGGTGCGTGTGTTCACCCACTGGGCTACGACCGCATTGCCGTTGTTGCTGATCACACCGTTGCTGGCCGAACTGCTGCACCTCCCGCGCGAACAGTTGCCCGTGCTGCTGGCCTCGCTGGCCTTGGGCACGCCGTTGCTCAGCCTGCTCGGCGCGGTCGTGGCGGCGTTGACGGTCGGCATGCGCCGCTCCGGTATCCTTGTCGCGTTGCTGGCGTTGCCGTTGTACGTGCCGGTGCTGGTATTCGGTGCAGGCAGCGTGGCGGCCAACGCACAGGGCCTAGATCCCTCTGCCGCTTTGTTGCTGCTCGGCGCGGGGCTGGTGATGGCGCTGGTGCTGGCGCCGCTGGCTGCGGCGGCGGCAATCCGGATCGCGCTGAGTTGACGACGTTGTTTTCCCTCACACCACTCCTTCACTGCATTGCAGGCGAAGGCACTGAGCACTGATGAATCCTGTCGTCCGCTGGTTCCACCAACTCGGTTCGCCACCCTACTTCGACCGCTTCGCCGCGCGCTGGGCGCCGTGGGCGTACGGGCTCGGTGCGTTGGTGCTGGCCTACGGCATCTGGGCCGCGTTGTTCCAAGTGCCCGCCGACTACCAGCAGGGCGACAGCTTCCGCATCCTCTACATCCATGTTCCGAGCGCGTGGATGAGCCTGTTCGTGTTCGGCTTGATGGCGGTGTACGCCGCAATCGCGCTGATCTGGCGGATCAAGCTGTGCGAAATCCTGGCGATGGCCTGCGCGCCGATTGGCGCCGCGTTCACCGTGATCACGCTCGCCACGGGTTCAATCTGGGGCAAGCCGATGTGGGGTACGTGGTGGGACTGGGATCCGCGGCTGACCTCCGAACTGATCCTGCTGTTCCTGTATCTGGGCATCATCGGCCTGTACCACGCCATAGATGATCGCCGCGCCGCGGCACGCGCCGCCGGATTGCTGGCGATCGTCGGCGTGGTGTTGCTGCCAATCATTCGCTACTCGGTGGTGTGGTGGAATTCGCTTCACCAGGGGCAGACGATCCGGCTGATGGGCGAGTCGAGCATCGACAGCAGCATGGTGCCGCCCCTGATCGCGATGCTGATCGGCACCAAGCTGTGGTTTGTCGGCTCGCTGCTGATGCGCGCCCGCGCCGACAACCTGCGTCGCGAATCTGGCAAGGGTTGGGTTACCGATCTGGTCGAGGGCAAACGATGACTTATCAAACCTACGTCATTGCCGCCTACATGGTGTTCGTCGTCGTTTTGCTGTGGGACTTCGTCGCGCCGCGGATCCAGGTCAGCCAGTTGTTGCGCGCCGAGAAGTTGCGCACGAAACGCAAGGCATCGCGTCCGCCATCGAGTGAATCACCACAATGAATCCGATCCGCAAGCGTCGCCTGATATTGATCCTGCTGCTGATCACCGCCGCCGCGATCGCAACCACCCTGGTTACGATGGCGCTGCAACGCAACGTCGCCTATCTCTACACGCCGTCGGAAGTGTTGAACGGCGAAGCCGGCGAGCACGCACGTTTCCGCCTTGGCGGCATGGTGCAGGCGGGATCGTTCGAGCGTGCGGCGGGATCGATGCAAGCCAATTTCCGCGTCGATGATGGCGATGCGACGTTGCCGGTGGTCTACACCGGCATCCTGCCCGACCTGTTCCGCGAGAAGCAGGCCGTGATTGCCACCGGCCACATGCAGGGCGATGTGTTCGTCGCGGAAAACGTGCTGGCCAAGCACGATGAGACCTACATGCCGAAGGAAGTCGCCGACAAGATGGGCGCAGCGCACAAAAAGCATGATGTGCAAACGCCGCCGGCAGCGACCCAGACGGATTTGGCGCGTTGAATCTGCATAGGGACACAACAATCTGCTCCTGCCCCTGCATTCGCAGGGCAGGAAGCCAAGCGGCGGCCCGCCATGCTGCCTGAGCTCGGCCAGATCGCATTGATCGTGGCGCTGCTGGTGGCAGCCTTGCAGGCCGCGTTGCCACTGATCGGAGCACATCGCCGGATCGACAGCCTGATGGCCATCGCGCGTCCGGCTGCGTATGCGCAAGTGATCCTCGTCGCCCTCGCCTTCGCCATCCTGACGTACGCCTTTGTCGCGCAGGATTTTTCGCTGCGTTACGTCGCGCAGAATTCCAATTCGTTGTTACCACTCGTCTACCGCTACACCGCAGTGTGGGGCGCGCACGAAGGCTCGCTGTTGTTGTGGGCATTGATCCTCGCGCTGTGGACTTGCGCCGTCGCGATCTTCTCGAAAAACCTTCCACATGAAGTCATCGCACGCGTGCTCGGCGTCATGGGCATCATCAGCATCGGCTTCCTCGCGTTCCTGATCTTCACCAGCAATCCGTTCGAGCGCCTGCTGCCTGCGGCCGTCGAAGGTCGCGACCTCAATCCGCTGTTGCAGGATCCGGGGATGATCATCCATCCACCGATGCTGTATCTGGGTTACGTCGGGTTTGCGGTGCCGTTCGCATTCGCCATCGCCGCGTTGCTCGAACCTGCGTCTTCTCGTTCGGGACTCATGCAAAGTTGGTTGCGCTGGACACGGCCGTGGACCAATGTCGCGTGGGGGTTCCTGACGCTTGGCATCGCCCTCGGCAGCTGGTGGGCATATTACGAACTGGGTTGGGGCGGCTGGTGGTTCTGGGACCCGGTTGAAAACGCCAGCTTCATGCCGTGGCTTGCGGGTGCGGCACTCCTGCACTCCCAGGCCGTGACCGAAAAGCGCGGCAGTTTCGCCGGCTGGACCTTGCTGCTGGCCATCGCCGCATTCTCGTTGTCGCTGCTCGGCACGTTCCTGGTGCGTTCGGGCGTGATCACCAGCGTGCATGCGTTTGCTTCCGATCCGACCCGCGGCGTCTTCATCCTGATCTTCCTTGGCATCGTCATCGGCGGCTCGTTGTTACTGTATGCGCTGCGCGCGCCGAATAGCGACAACAGCGCGATCAACGGCAAACCGTTCGCTGCGATGTCGCGCGAAACGCTGCTGCTCGCCAACAATCTGTTGCTGATGGCCGCTTGTGCGATGGTGCTGCTTGGCACCTTGTATCCGTTGCTTGCCGATGCACTCGACCTTGGCAAGATCTCGGTGGGACCGCCCTACTTCTCGCTGCTGTTTCTACTGCTGATGACGCCGTTGGTGCTGCTGCTTCCGTTCGGCCCGCTGACGCGCTGGCAGCGCGAGGATGTGTCCAAACCACTTGCGATGTTAATCCCGTGGGCCGGCCTCGCCATCGGCATCGGCATCGCTGCATTTTTTCTTGCGCCGCGGGGCTCGTGGAAAGTCGCTGCGGGCATTGCTGCTGCGGCATGGATTGCCGCCGGTACAACGCGTTTCCTCTGGTCACGCTTCGCGGCGAAGGGCAATCACTTCACTGCGGAAATGCTCGGCATGACGCTGGCCCATTTCGGCGTGGCGGTGTTCGTGACCGGCGTCTTGCTCACCGAAGGCATGAGTCAGCAGCGCGAACTCGCACTCGCGCCAGGACAGACCACCGAACTCGGTCGCCATGTCTTTCGTTTCGATGGTGTTGCGCACTACGTTGGACCCAACTACGAGGCGGATCGCGGCACGGTTACTGTGTTGCACGACGATGCCGTCGTCACGACACTGCATCCCGAAAAACGCACCTATGCCAGCGGCGGACAGTCCATGACCGAAGCCGGTATCGATCCCGGTGTGTTCCGTGATGTCTATGTCGCGCTCGGCGAACCACTCGGCAACAATGCATGGGCCGTCCGCGTGCACATCAAACCGTTCGTGCGCTGGATCTGGTTCGGTGCATTGCTGATGGGATTGGGCGGTTTTGTCACCGCGACGGATCGTCGCTTCCGGAACAAGACCGCGCGCAACAACGAGGAGACTGCATGAAAGCCAATCGCTGGTTGCCTTTGGTGATCTTCGCCGCACTGGCCGCGTTGCTGGCTGCGGGCGTATGGCTCAGCCGCAAGCCGGGTCGCGACGCGCTGCCCTCGCCACTGATCGGAAAGCCCGCGCCGCAGTTTTCGCTGCCGGTATTGCACGAGCCGGCGCGTATGGTCTCGTTGCAGGACCTGCGTGGCGCACCATTCGTCCTGAATGTGTGGGGCAGTTGGTGCGTGGAATGCCGCGTCGAGCATCCGGTGTTGACACAATTCGCCGAGAGCAAGCGCGTGCGCGTGGTTGGTTACAACTGGAAAGACGAACGCGCGGACGCATTGCTCTGGCTGGAGCAATTCGGCAATCCGTTCTGGCTGGTGGTTGCGGACATCGAGGGCAAGAACGCCATCGACTGGGGCATCTACGGCGCACCTGAAACCTTCCTGGTCGACGGCAACGGCGTGATCCAATGGAAACATGTCGGCCCGCTAAGCGATGAGATTGTTCGCAAGGAACTGCTGCCTGCCTTGCAGAAGATCGAAGGCGCGCGATGATCGGCATTGCGGTTCGGAGCGACCTGTTTTCGCCTATCCCGTTCACGGGAGAGGCTGCCCGAAGGGCGGGTGAGGGTCTGGCTCTTGATCTTTGGTACTTACCACAATCCTTTTTCTTTGCACAGAAAAGGGACAGGACCGTAGTCATTGCAAGAGCAGGCGCCAAATCGCTGGGTCCCCGCCTGCGCGGAAATGACGACAAAGGTATTCGTGCGGCGCTGGCTACGATTTTTTTGATCGTGGCAATGCTTTTCTCGTGTTCCGCATTCGCCCAAGTCGCCACCAACACCGCCCCACTGCAATTCCAGGACACCACCGAAGAACGGCGCTTCGCGGCATTGGTGTCCGAACTGCGTTGCGTGATGTGCCAGAACCAGTCACTGGCCGATTCCAATGCGCAGATCGCCAACGACCTGCGGCACGAAGTGCTCAACCTGATGCGGCAGGGAAAATCCGATACGGAAGTGAAATCGTTCCTGGTCGCGCGCTACGGCGAGTTCGTGCTGTACCGGCCGCGCGTCGCGTCGAAGACCTGGTTGTTGTGGTTCGGACCGGCGGTGCTGCTGCTGGTTGGTGGTTTGGTCATCGCACGGGTCGTGCGCAAGCGTACCGATCCCGGTCATGCCGTGCCCGTCGACGACACACAGGAGTGGTGATGACGCCTTTCGTTGCCGCCGCAATCGCATTGACGCTGGCGGCCCTCGCATTCGTGCTGAAACCTTTGTGGCCGCGTTCGCGCGCTCTGTTCGCAGTAATCGCATTGACCCTGGCGGTCACGACGTTCGCGTTGTACCAGTTGGTCGGCACGCCCGCCGCGCTCGATCCCAAAGTCGTGGCCGGTCCGGAAACCCTTGGCGATGCGATCACACAACTGGAAGCCAAGTTGAAAACCAACCCCGACCAGACTGACGGTTGGCGCCTGCTGGGCCGCGCCTACACTGCGGAACAGCGCTTCACCGATGCGCGCGATGCTTACATGCGCGCTGCGAACCTTACGCCCGGCGATGCGGAGATCCAGATCGAAGCCGCCGAGTCGCGTGCGTTGGCTGATCCGCAGCGTCGCTTCGACGCGCAGGCCGTGTCGATGTTGAAACGCGCACTGCAACTGCAACCGCAGCAACAACGTGGCCGCTGGTTCCTCGGTATCGCTCAACGCCAGGCCGGAAAGCACGCCGAAGCCGTCGCGATCTGGCAACCATTGCTCGCGCAAGTCGATGCAAAAACAGCTGACAGCTTGCGTCCGCAAATTGATGCTGCACGCAGGGATGCAGGATTGCCACCGCTGCTTGCCGCGAGCGGGACAACTCCGGCATCGGCGAGCGCGCTGACCATCAAGGTTGCACTTGATCCCGAATTCGCATCACGCGTACGTTTGGACGGAAACGCCAGCATTTTCGTCATCGCCCGCATGCCCGGCGGTCCACCGATGCCGGTCGCCGTAGAGAAGCGCAGCGTGCGGGAATTGCCGTTCACCGTGACACTCGACGACAGTGATGGCCCGATGCCGACCCAGAAACTGTCGGCGTTGAAGGAAGTGGTAGTCATTGCGCGCCTGTCAGCGAGCGGTAATGCAATGCGGCAGGAAGGGGATATGGAGTCCGAGTCAATGCGGGTGAAGTTGCCGACAGCGCAACCCGTCGAACTGACCATCGGTGCAGCCCGCTAACCAGCGTTTTCGTAGGAGCGCCCCATGGGCGCGATGAGGCCTTACCGGTAACGTTCCATCGCGCCCATCGGGCGCTCCTTCAAACAGTCCAGCTAAACTGTGCCGCATGACCGAATTCATCCCGCCCGGCAGTCATTTCTTCAACCTGCCCTCCCCGTTCGCAATGAAACGGGGCGGCGCCTTGCACGGCGCGCGCGTCGCCTACGAAACCTGGGGCACGCTCAACGCCGCACGCGACAACGCCATCCTGATCCTCACCGGCCTGTCGCCGGATGCGCACGCCGCCGCCAATGATGCGAATCGTGATGCCGGTTGGTGGGAAGCCATGCTCGGCCCCGGCAAGCCGATCGACAGCAATCGCTGGTACTTGATCTGCGTCAATTCGCTTGGCAGTTGCAAGGGCTCGACCGGGCCCGCATCGATCGACCCACAGACCGGCGAGTTGTACCGACTCGCTTTTCCGGAACTCTCGATCGAAGACGGCGCCGATGCCGCATTCCACGTCGTCCAGGGGCTCGGCATCGAGCGCCTCGCCTGTGTCATCGGCAACTCGATGGGCGGCATGACCGCGCTGGCGTACCTGCTGCATCATCCAGGCGCTGCGCGCACGCACATCAACATCTCCGGCGCGGCACGCGCACTGCCGTTCTCGATCGCAATCCGCTCGCTGCAGCGCGAGGCGATCCGGCTGGATCCGGCCTGGAGCAACGGCAACTACGACAACGAGTCAAATTATCCCGAAAGCGGCATGCGCATGGCGCGCAAACTCGGCGTCATCACCTATCGCTCCGCACTGGAATGGGATGGTCGCTTTGGCCGCGTACGGCTGGAATCGGACCGTCGCGGCGATGAGGATCCATTCGGTCTGGAGTTCGAGGTTGAGAGCTATCTCGAAGGCCATGCCCGCCGCTTCGTGCGCAACTTCGACCCCAATTGCTATCTCTACCTCAGCCGTTCGATGGACTGGTTCGACCTTGGCGAAACCGTCGGCGGCGACGTAATGAACGGTCTTGCGCAGATTCGCCTCGACAAAGCGCTGGCGATCGGTGTGCAGACCGACATCCTGTTCCCGCTCCAGCAGCAACAGCAGATCGCCGACGGCCTGCGCGCCAGCGGCATCGATACGAGCTTTGTAGCGCTGGAATCGCCACAGGGCCACGATGCCTTTCTCGTGGATATCAAAAGATTCGGCCCCGCCGTCCGCAGCTTCCTGGATACCTTGTAGGGCGACGCTGCCTAGGTCGTTGGTGGGTAAAAAAGCTCCAGCCGAGGAAGCTCAGCTCTACGGAAAGGCTCTGATTACCGCAGCTTGGCATCTGCAACCGCCACCCATCGCCACAACGCCGTAAAATCGCTCACATGGACACCGACGCCTGCCCCAACATCGATTTCCCCGGCCACGACAAATTCATCGCGGCGCTTGATGCAGCAGTGGCCAGCGGCGATGAGCACGCGATCACGGCGGCATTGCGCAACACCTTGTGCGCGCTCATCCGCGATCCGGAAGTGCACTTGCCCGACTGCGTGTTCGAGCCGATCGAAGACCATTACGCGCGCCGCGAGATCTATCGCAGCGAGCGACATGGTTACAGCGTGGTCGCGATGACGTGGGGGCCCGGCCAGGGCACACCGGTGCACGATCATTCCGGGTTGTGGTGCGTGGAAGGCGTCTGGGACGGCCAACTGGAAATCACGCAGTTCGAATTGCTGGAACGCGACGGCGAACGTTTCCGCTTCCGCGCCGCAGGTGGCATGCAGGCCGGTCCAGGCAGTGCCGGCAGCCTGATTCCACCACACGAGTACCACACCATCGGCAACGCCAGCCAGGATGCGATCGCCGTGTCACTGCACATCTACAAGGGGCCGATGGAATGCTGCAGCAAGTTCGTGCCGCTCAGCGGCGAGTGGTTTGTCCGTACCGATAACACCTTGGCCACCGACGAAGCTGCTTGATGTTTTCGGTCACGGAAAAAGTGTGTCGCGCTGCGGGTGGGAAACAGTATTTGTGACCCGTCTATCGCATCACTTTTGGTGAGCCCATTGAACCATCGGCTATAATTCGCGCTCGTGCCGAAGTGGCGGAATGGTAGACGCAGTGGATTCAAAATCCACCGCCCTTAAAAGCGTGGGGGTTCGAGTCCCCCCTTCGGTACCAAATCAAAAAGCCCGGCAATGCCGGGCTTTTTGCTGCCACCTGCAGCCCGGCTCAGCCGCCGACAAACAGATTTCGGTACGCCGGCGCCACATGCGGCAGCAGGATCTCGGCGGGAACGTCGACCGTCTGCGTGCCATCCGCATACGGGCCGACCTGGTACGGCGGGAAGACGAAACGCAACGCCTTCAATTTTCCACCGGTGCCGACCACCGGCTCGAATTGCGCGAAATTCCGCGCATTGGCCTCGCTGCCTTCGTCGATCATCTTGCCTGCACTTTTGATCATTTCGGCGCGTTCGCCAACCGGCATCTCATCGGCATCGATGCGCTGCGATAACGCACCGTGCAGTTGCTCGCGGACGTACTCGGAAATCGCTTTCCAGCCCTGTGCCTGCGGCACCAGTTGCTGCGCCTGGAGCAACGCATTTTGCTGCGGCAGCCAGACAAAACGTGCGATCAGCGGTGTGCCGTGCGCGCCGCCCGTATACGTGCTGCCATCGGCCGCGATCGCAACCAGTTGCGGCGTGTCCAGCAACTGGTTGAAGCTCAGGCTGAGGTCATAGGGCGATGCGGGCTTGTCGTTGCCCAGCCCCGACACGGACTGCATCAATTCGGCGTGGGCGGCGTCTGCATACTTTTTCAGCTCTGCCGCAAGGCCGGGATATTTCGACGCAGCGGGTGGATAGCTGATGCCGACGATGTAACGCTCGTTGGTCTCGACCACGTCCTTGAGCTGTGTACTGGCCGGTAGTGGTGCGGTCGGCGTTGCCGCTGGAATTTCACCCGCCGGTGTTTGCGCGGGCGCAGGATCACTGTTGCGATTGCACGCGGCGGTGAGCAGCGCAAGCAGCGACAGCGAAATCAGTGGGGTGGCACGATAGCAGTTCATTGAAGCAATCCATTGGCTTGTCCGGAGACAAAATTATCGCGTTGGCCGTGATGCCCGCATAGACATGGACGGGCTATCCGGACAAAGTCGGACGTGCCGAATTGCGGGCAACAAAAAAGCCCGGCGGTTGCCGGGCTTTTCCGAAGACCCGCGCCGAAGCGCGGGATCTTGATCAGGCGAAATCAGATTGCCTGGACTTCATCAGCCTGCAGGCCCTTCTGGCCCTGCACAACCTTGAACGACACACGCTGACCTTCCTGCAACGACTTGAAGCCGCTGCCCTGGATCGAACGGAAGTGGACGAACAGGTCCTGGCCGCTTTCCGGGGTGATGAAGCCGAAGCCCTTAGCGTCGTTGAACCACTTGACGGTGCCAGTTTGACGATCCGACATTTTTGTTACTCCTTGAAACAGTGAGTTGAAACACGACGCCACAACGTGTGGGCCGAGACTGTCGAGCAAGGGGTAACGCGAGAGCGATGTAGCGGATCACACATTGGATCGACCGCATCGGGCCACGGTGTACCGTGATCCCGGCTTTGAACAGTGCGCGCACAATACATAAACCGGAGAGGAAATGCGAACTCCAAGCTGAACGGGTTTAGCGGGTCACCAATCCTGGCGCAGCGGCAGCAGCGCCCGCAGCTCCGCGTCGCTGAGGTTGCGCCACTGTCCGGGCTTGAGCCGTCCCAATTTCACAGTACCAATCCGGACCCGCAGCAGCTGTTTGACCCGCATGCCGAAGTGCGCCGTCATCAGCCGGATCTGCCGGTTCAGGCCTTGCACCAGCACGATGCGAAAGCCGAACCGCCCCAGTTTCCCGGTCTTGCATGGCAACGTGGATTCGCCGCGGATCAGCACCCCACGGCTCATGCCGCGCAGGAATTCGTCAGTGACCGCGTTGTTCACGGCGACCAGATACTCCTTCTCCAGCTTGTTCTCGGCGCGCAGGATTTCGTTGACAATGTCCCCATTGCTGGTCAGGAGGATCAGGCCTTCGGACTCCTTGTCCAGGCGGCCGACCGGAAAAATGCGTTGCTGGTGGCCGACGAAATCGACGATGTTGCCCTTGACCGCCGATTCCGTGGTGCAGGTGATCCCGACCGGTTTGTTCAAGGCGATGTAGACGTGCTTCCGCTGGCCTTTGGCCGCACTGCGCACCGCAAGCTTCTGGCCGTCGATGCGGACCTCGTCTTCCTCGCCCACCTCCGAGCCGATCCGTCCACGCAGGCCGTTGACCGTGACCCGGCCTTCGGAAATCAGCTGGTCGGCCTCGCGCCGCGAGCAATGGCCACTATCGCTGATGTGTTTGTTCAACCGCATGGCGTGATATCGCAGACAAGGAAACGGCGGCATGCTCGCACATGCCGCCGCCGTCGCACAGCCAGAGATTCAAGCAGCGATGCATTCATGCAATGAGACTGGCGTACTCGGGATGTTTCTGCAGATAACCTGCCGCGTAGGAACAGTCCGGCACCACCTTGAGTCCTTCGCTGCGCGCGAAATCGAATGCGGCCTTGACAAGTTCGCCTGCGATTCCGCGCCCACCGATCTCGGA
>JAYTAY010000286.1:0-8316 GCA_043737255.1 Luteimonas sp. | reverse complement strand
CCGCGCGCGATCTTTGAGTATCTGGTCGAGGCGCCCGGTTTCGGTGTAGCCGGGCAACAGGTTGTTGACAGTGATGCCGTGCGGCGCGAGTTCGCGCGACAAGGTTTTCGCCCAGCTGGCGACCGCGCCGCGAATCGTGTTGGAGACGCCCAGGTTGGCGATGGGTTCCTTCACCGAAGTCGAGATGATGTTGACGATGCGGCCCCATTGCGCGGCTCGCATCCCCGGAAGCACTGCCTGGACGATGGTTTGGGCAGCGATCAGGTGTCTGTTGAACGCATCGAGGAACGCATCCGCAGCGGCCGTGTGCGCAGGGCCGCCGGGTGGGCCGCCGGTGTTGTTGATCAGGATGTGGACTGGTTTACCAGCGGCGAGGGCTTCGACCTGCGCGCGCAATGCATCGGTGTGCGAGACATCTGCCGCGATCCAGCCGTGCGCTTGCGCCCCTGACGAGGGCAGGGCAGCGACGACCTCCTGCAATGCATCGGCACGGCGCGCCAGCAAGGTGACATCGGCGCCGAGCAGGGCGAGTTCGTGCGCCGTGGCGCGGCCGATGCCTTCGGAACCGCCGCAGACCAGGGCGTGTTTGCCGATGAGGTTCAAATCCATGCAGACACTCCGTAATAACGATGGCGAAGATTGTAGAGCGGAGCAAACGCCACTTCACAAAGGTCGTGTTCGATCCAGCATCAGCGGGGCGACGGCGTTGGCGTCGCTATCTGTCTGCCGCGATAGCGCTGCGGCAACGGCTTGCACATTCGCGGCTGGGTGATTCTGGTTCAACTTGAATTTGAGATCGATCCTGCTGGGATTGAAGCGGAATCCGACAATTCCACGCAGTTGCGAACGCAAATCTTCGCGCTCCGGCTCAAAGCGCCAATCGCTGCCGACGCTTGCCTCGAAGTGATCGCTCATACGTGAAACGAGATCGGCCAGCCCCGCGGTGTCATCGAATCGTTCCACCGCGCCATGCAGGTGCGCGGTGGCGTAGTTCCAGGTGGGCACGCGCGCTGCCGCTTCCTTGTCCGGATACCACGACGGCGACACGTAGGCGTGCGGGCCATGTACGACCATCAACACGGCACCCGCGTGACGCGCCTGCGGGTTGGGCCTGGCCCAATGCCCTTCGATCAGCACATGTTCGCCATCGCGGCGGTACAACACCGGCAGATGACTGACGAACGGCAATCCTTCGGCATCATTGCTGATCAGCGTCACGAACGGATCGTGGGCGAACAATCCCTCGAGCGACGTCAGGTCGGTTTCGGCAAAGGCGCGGGGCAAGTACATGTCACCACCCTTCAGGCGCGGCCGCCGAGTTGCTGCACCATCTGCGGGCGTAACGCCTCGTCCGAGTCGCCCTGTGGCGGAACGATGTCCTCGAGACTTAACCCACGCTCCAACGCATCGTTTTCGTCGAGCCCGTCGAACGCGGAGAATTCCGCGTCCATCAACGCCGCGCGGGCCGTGTCTTCGCTGTCGTAACCCAGCGTATTGCCGTCGCTATCGAGGACTTCGGCGGTGCCGGCATCGCGGACTCCAAGCCGCGCCCAGATGATCGTGCGGCCCAAGGTGGCCAGCCACCATTCGTGACGTGTGATGTTCATGCAATCACCATCGAGAAAAGCCACAGGAGACTGCCCATCGCTACGCCGATCAGGATGGTCAGCAGGGACAGCCGCGCCGGTGTGGCCAATCCACTGAGCGCACGATCCGGCGTCGCGCGGTAACCGCCGCCAAGCAGCCACCACAACGCGGATGGCCGGAGAAAGGCGCCGTCGCCGAATCGCGACTTGATCGCGGGATGCCGGTCGCGCACATGCACCAGCGTCAGCGGCCAGAAGATCACGAAGGCGCAGGCGCCGGCGATGGCGATGGCGAAGAAGAGCAGGGCAAAGAAGAGGATCATTTGTGGCTCGCTGTTGCCATCGACTCACAATTGCCGTCATCCCAGCGAAAGCTGGGACCCATTTTGACGTTCGCTCTGGTACGTAAACGCAAGATCAAGATGGATCCCGGCTTTCGCTGGGATGACCATAAGGAGTTGCAACCATTCTCATCGTCATACCGAATCAAAATTCCGCATGTCCCGGCGCACGCGGATACGGGATCGCATCGCGGATATTGCTCAGCCCGCAGACGTACACCACCAGGCGCTCGAAACCGAGCCCGAAACCGGCATGCGGCACCGTGCCGTAGCGGCGCAAGTCGCGATACCAACCGTAATTCGACGGATCCAGACCGAACTGCGCAATACGCGCGTCGAGGATATCCAGGCGCTCCTCGCGTTGCGAGCCACCAATGATTTCACCGATACCCGGTGCGAGAACATCCATCGCGGCGACGGTTTTTCCATCGTCGTTCAAGCGCATGTAGAACGACTTGATCTGCTCAGGGTAGTTCATGACCACCACCGGACGGCCGACGTGCTGTTCGGTCAACCAGCGCTCGTGTTCGGTCTGCAGGTCCAGACCCCATTCGACCGGGAACTCGAACTTCTGGCCGGACTTCTGCAGCAGTCCGATCGCGTCCGTGTATTCGATCCGCTCGAACGGCGCGTTGATGAAGGCATCCAGCCGCGTGATCGCATCGGGCTGCACCCGCTCGGCGATGAAGGCGAGGTCATCGCCGCGCTCGGCCAGCACCGCGCGGAACAAATACTTGAGGAAATCCTCGGCCAACTGCGCATCGTCGTCGAGATCGGCGAACGCGATTTCCGGCTCGATCATCCAGAACTCGGCCAGGTGGCGCGGCGTATTGCTGTTCTCGGCGCGGAAAGTTGGCCCGAACGTGTAAACCTTGCTCAATGCCAGGCAATAACCTTCGACATTGAGCTGGCCGGACACGGTCAGGAACGCCTCCTTGCCGAAGAAGTCGCGCGAGAAATCGACCTTCCCATCGGCCGTGCGAGGCAAGTTGGCCAGGTCCAGCGTGGAGATGCGGAACATCTGGCCGGCGCCTTCGGCATCCGAGGTCGACACGATCGGCGTGTTGATCCAGTAGAAGCCATGCTCATGGAAGTAGCGGTGCACCGCCTGCGCCAGGCAGTGCCGAATCCGCGTGACCGCGCCGAACAGGTTGGTGCGCGGCCGCAAGTGCGCGACTTCGCGCAGGAATTCCAGCGAATGCGCTTTGGGCTGGATCGGATAGGTTTCCGGATCGTCGACCCAGCCGACGACCTCGACATGGGATGCCTGGACTTCGAACGACTGCCCCTGTCCCTGCGATGGCGTCAGCAAGCCGGTCGCGATCACGGCGCAACCCGCGGTCAGCCGCTTGATCTCGCTCTCGTAGTTGTCAAGCGTCGCCGGTGCGATCACCTGGATCGGTGCGAAACACGAGCCGTCACTGACGTTGACGAACGACAGCCCGGCCTTGGAGTCGCGCCGGGTGCGCACCCAGCCGCGGACCGTGACTTCGCCGCCTGCGGGCACCTTGCCCGCGAGCGCGTGTTCGACGCTGATCGTCGTCATGCCTTGAATCCCTGTTGGATTGAAACGATATAGAACCGGGAGTTTAACGAAGTCGGCCAAGGCACTCCTTCGACAGACTCAGGACCTGCCCCGCACTTGATCCGGGATGAGCGCCATTTCTCACAAAGGTATAATCACGACATGGCCATCACCCTCGCACCTGCCGCCCTCGACCGCATCAAGGGCTATCTCGTTGAAACGCCCGACGCCATCGGATTGCGGTTTGGCGTCAAGCGCACCGGATGCTCTGGCTGGGGCTATGTGGTCGATATGGCCAAGGATGCCCGCGAAGGCGATACGGTCTTCGAGCACGATGGCGTCTCGATCCGCGTCGACGCCGACAGCCTGGCTCTGGTCGATGGCACCGAGATCGACTTCCTCAAGCAGGGTCTGAATGAGCTGTTTGTGTTCCGCAACCCGAATGTGGCCGGGGAATGCGGGTGCGGGGAAAGCTTTACTACGGATGAAACCCGGGCTGCGTGACCGCAACGATCAGCTCCGGTTTGCCTCTAACCCCTTGAAGCTGCCATAATTTCTGGCTCCCGCAGGCTCAGCCAGCGGGATTCTTGCTCCACCGCGTCCCCTTTTCAGGGCGGTCGGGGGGCTGTCCGGCGACAAGGCCGATATCCACAAGGAACCACAATGCGTCATTACGAAATCGTGTTCCTGGTCCATCCGGACCAGAGCGAGCAGGTCCCCGCGATGATCGAGCGCTACAAGAGCTTGATCGAAACCGCCGGCGGCACCGTCCACCGTGTCGAAGATTGGGGTCGCCGCATGCTGGCGTATCCCATCAACAACCTGGTCAAGGCCCATTACGCACTGCTTAACATCGAGTGCGACCAGGCCGTGCTCAACGAGCTGATGGATGGCTTCCGTTTCAACGATGCAGTGCTGCGCCACCTGATCATGAAGCGCGATGACATCGTCACCGAACAGTCCCTGATCATGAAGAACAAGGACGAGAAGGGCGAGAAGCCGGAACGCGGCGAACGTCGCCGTCGTGACGAAGAGGGCGCGATCGGTACTGCCGATCTGGCCGACGACACTGCCGAAGCCGCCTGAGCACGCCTTTTAGGAGCACCACACCCATGTCAAAATTTTTCCGTCGCCGCAAGTTCTGCAAATTCACCGCCGAAGGCGTGACCGAGATCGACTACAAGGATCTCAACACGCTGCGCCAATACCTGACCGAGACCGGCAAGATCGTGCCGAGCCGCATCACCGGCACCAAATCGCGCTACCAGCGCCAGCTGGCGACCGCGGTCAAGCGCGCGCGTTTTCTTGCCTTGATCCCGTACACCGACAACCACAACGCCTGATTTTCATCAATAATATTTCCCTGTCATTCGGACAGCCACAGTTGCGGATGCGTGCATTCGCTAACGAATACGGAGCAACACCATGGATTTGATCCTGCTGCAAAAAGTGCAAAACCTCGGCAATCTCGGCGACAAGGTCAGCGTCAAGCCCGGCTTCGGCCGCAACTTCCTCGTGCCGCAGGGCAAGGCCGTGCCGGCCACCGCCACCAACGTGGCGACGTTTGAAGCCAAACGCGCTGAATACGAGGCCAAGGCTCTGTCGATCCACGACGAGGCCGAAGCACGCCAGACCGAGCTCGAAGGCGCCAGCGTCACGCTGAAAGCCAATGCTTCCACCGAAGGCAAGTTGTACGGCTCGATCAGCGCACGCGACATTGCCGAAGCCTTCACCAAGGCGGGTTACACCTTGGCGAAGTCCGAAGTGGTGATGGGCGAAGGCCCGCTGCGTCACATCGGCGAGCACGAAGTCATCGCGCACCTGGCGGCCGGCATCGAAGCGCCGTTGAAGGTCATCGTCGAAGCCGAAGCCGCTTAACAGCTTCGCAATCGCGTTACAACGAACGGGTGCCGCAAGGCGCCCGTTTTGTTTTGTGGTGCCGACTTGATTCGGCCGAGTTAACCGATGCGCCGATCACAGGCAGTGTCCGCAAAAAAACCCCAAAGACGCAAAGACTGAACAAAAAGATTTTGGTTTGTTTAGTCCGTGTCTTTTGCTAACAAAATACGCTCCCGATCACCGCTCCAGGCATCTGATGAAAGAAGCGCCTCGCCCGTGTCGCAGGATTTGCGATACCCACCGGTTATCCACATGGTTATCTGCAACACATTTGTCTGGGGACGACTACGATGGCCATGTCGGATCGATTCGCATCCACTCCCTTCGCATCCATTCTTCCAGTACCCATCACGTCCGCGTCCGCGCGAGCGCAGGAGCACCCAGACGCGATGTCAGCACGTCCCAATTTTCGTAACGAGTCGCGCGACAGCCGCATCGAACAACTCCGCGTACCGCCACAATCGATCGAAGCCGAACAGGCGGTGCTCGGCGGGCTGATGCTGGCCCCCGAGGCGTTTGATCGCATCGCCGACCAGATCACCGACGGCGACTTCTATCGCCGCGACCACCAGCTGATCTACCGCGCGATTCGCGAACTGGCCGAAAAGAATCGTCCCTTCGATGCGGTCACGTTGGGCGAATGGTTCGAGTCGCAGGGCCTTATTGAGCAGGTCGCAGGCGGTGCGTACCTGATCGAATTGGCCAGCACCACGCCGTCGGCCGCCAACATCGTCGCCTATGCCGAGATCGTCCGCGACAAGGCCGTGCTGCGGCAATTGATCGAGGTTGGTACTGGGATCGTCAACGATGGTTTCCAGCCGGAAGGCCGCGACAGCGCGGAGATCCTGGCCAAGGCCGAACAGGATGTGTTCAAGATCGCGGAGGCCGGCGCACGCGGCCGCACCGATTTCACCACCGTGCACAAGGCCTTGTCCGAGGCCTTCGACGTGCTGCAGACGCGCTACGCCAGCGGCGGCAGTATTACCGGCTTGCCAACGGGCTACAGCGAGTTCGACGAGTTGACCGCGGGGCTGCAGCCGACCGATCTGGTGATCCTTGCGGCGCGTCCGTCGATGGGCAAGACCACACTGGCACTGAACATGGCGGAATACGCGGCGCTGAAAACCAAGAAGGCGGTCGCGATTTTCTCGATGGAAATGTCAGCGTCGCAGCTGGCGCTACGCTTGATCTCATCCGTGGGTCGCGTCAACGCCACGCGTTTGCGCACGGGCCAGCTGGAAGACGAGGACTGGAGCCGCGTCACCAGCGCGATCCGCATGCTGCGTGAGGTCAAGGTGTTCATCGACGACACGCCGGCTTTATCGCCGGACGTGTTGCGCGCCAAGGCGCGCCGGCTCAAGCGCGAACACGACCTGGGCTTGATCGTCATCGATTACTTGCAGCTGATGGCGGTGCCGGGCAACAGCGAAAACCGCGCGACCGAGATCTCGGAAATCTCCCGTGGCTTGAAGGCGCTGGCCAAGGAACTCAACGTGCCGGTGCTGGCGTTGTCGCAGCTCAACCGCTCGCTGGAAACGCGTACCGACAAACGTCCGGTGATGGCCGACTTGCGCGAGTCCGGCGCGATCGAGCAGGACGCCGACCTCATCGTGTTCATCTACCGCGACGAGTACTACAACAAGGAAAACTCACCGGACAAAGGCTTGGCCGAGATCATCATCGGCAAGCAGCGTAACGGCCCGACCGGGGCGCTCAAGCTGAAGTTCTTCGGCGAGTACACAAGGTTTGACAACCTTGCGCATGATTCGGTGGGGAGTTTTGAATAAATCGGTGAGAGGTAGCGGAGTAGGGTAGGCACGTTCTGGTGCCGCCGACGAAGTCATCCGACGATGCGAGCACAGAAAACGTGCCCAGCTTGCATGCTAAGTGTGTCTAAGGACCGATCATCAGGCAGAAATTCGATGAATCGAATAGCCGTCATCTCTGAAGTCTTGTGCAGCGTCGGCGATGACCTTGACCAGCGCATGCTCGAGATCGAATTCGTTTCCGGCGACATTTGCTGCTATTTCGATGTGCCCGATGAACTACATGTTGCGTTGATGAGCGCGGAGTCGCATGGCGAATGTTTCGCAGCGCACATCCGCGATGCCGGATTCGAATACCAGAAAATCGAGTAGCCCGCGTGGAGCGCGACGATGCCGGGGCTTTTCGTTCCGATCATCAAGGAGACGCGGGTAGAGATCTTCGCTGTTGAAAGGCTCTACGCTCCATCCGGGCTACTGACATCGGGACTTCCCCACAAAACAAAACAGGCCCGCTTGCGCGGACCTGTTTGTTGAAATAGTGGCGTCCCTAAGGGGATTCGAACCCCTGTCGCGTCCGTGAAAGGGACGTGTCCTAGGCCTCTAGACGATAGGGACGCTGGTAAACAAAACACAGTTCGCAATCGGCGAGGCTTGCCGTTTGAAACTTGGTGGAGCCAGGCGGGATCGAACCGCCGACCTCCTGCATGCCATGCAGGCGCTCTCCCAGCTGAGCTATGGCCCCACGGGCTGGAAAGTGCAAAATTTTAACGGGCGCGGCTATTTGGCGCAAGCTAAAACCAGATGCGGACGCCTGCCACCCATAGCCGTTCATGTCGATGTTGCCCTTGCGACACCGCGAAATCGGCCGTATTGCCGAACTTGCGCGATTAGACACGGCCGAGGTAGCGGCGACGAATCAGGGTAGCGGAGGGGGTGAAAACTCAGGCTGCAATCGGGCCTTGCCGCTGCACCCGGCGGCAGTGTGATGCGCGATACTTTCAAGCCGCCTTTCAGCGGATCGGGCGCGTGAATGCTCTAAAAAAAGGTGCAATTGGGAAGGCGGGCTAGGGCGGGGCATCGCGCTTGCCAAGCCTCCCGTTTTGCTGATCCCAAGCCGTATGCAGAGGCGCCCCCCGCTGTCGCGCGAAAAAGGCGACGGTTTCCTCAAGCGTCGAATTTCTGACGCTGAAGCCGTTCGT
>JAYTAY010000285.1:0-3599 GCA_043737255.1 Luteimonas sp. | reverse complement strand
GCGGCGACGTACTGGCGCGACTGGGCGGCGATGAATTCGGCATCCTTGCGCTCAATGCAAATCTCGAGGGCGCACAGATCCTCGCCGAACGCATCCGCACACGGATCGAGGGTCATATTTACTTGTGGGAGCAACGCAGCTACACGGTCAGCGCCAGCATCGGCGTGGTGCTCATCGACCACCCCGGCCAGACCCTCCGTGATGTGTTGTCGCACGCCGACACCGCCTGCTACATGGCCAAGGATTACGGACGCAACCGTATTCATTTCTATTCCGAACATGACGACGAAACCACACGCCGTCGCGGCGAAATGGAATGGGCGCATCGCCTGCGCTGGGTGATCCAGGAAAACGGCCTGCTGCTCGATTACCAGGAAGTGTTGCCATTGCAACCGCAGCACGACGCTGATCCGCATATCGAACTGCTGCTGCGCCTGCGCGACGAGGACGGGAAGGTGGTACTGCCGGGCGCGTTCCTGCCCGCGGCTGAGCGCTACGGCATGCTGCCGGCGCTGGACCGCTGGGTGATCGCGCAGGCGATCTCCAATTTCGACCAGCTGCATGTCAGTGGGCGTGCGCCGGGGCGCTGCGCGATCAACCTGTCCGCGTCTTCGCTTGAGGACGATGCGCTCGCCGACTATGCGCTCAACCTGATCGAACTCCATGGCGTGGCGCCGTCACGCGTGTGCTTCGAGATCACGGAAACCGAGGCGGTACGCAACCTTGCGCGCGCGGTGCGTTTCATCGAGCGCCTGCGTGCGGTCGGTTGCCTGGTTGCACTCGACGACTTTGGCGCCGGCATGTCGTCGTTCGGCTACCTGAAAAACCTGCCGGTGGATGTGATCAAGATCGACGGCAGCTTCATCCGCGATATTGACAACGACCCGATGAGCCATTCCATCGTCAACGCCATCACCGAGATCGGTCATCAGCTGAAACTCGAGATCGTCGCCGAATGGGTCGACAGCGACGAGAAGCTGGCGACGCTGCGCGCGCTGAATGTCGACTACGCGCAAGGGTTTGCACTGCACCGGCCGGAGCGGGTGTTGTACCAGCGCAGCAGCTCGAACAAAACGAATTGACGCAATGTGGGCCTCGGCCGGAAATCGCAGGGCGGGTTTCAACCCGCCGCCCGAGCCGTTGATCAAGCCGTAATTCCCATTTCGCATGCCCAATCGACGGCAATCCCATCTCGTGCGATCCAGCGATGGACATTCGGGGGGATGCTATTTCCGCAGCTGTTGCAGCCACGCCACGTTCTTTGGACACATTCGGCGCAATGTCATTGCGCCCTACGATGACGCCGGCTCCAACCACACCTCCACGACATGATCCACACGGTCATCGCGCAACGGGATCACCAACGCCGGCTGCTCGACGCCATCAATGCTCAGCCGTGAACCGCCCTGCATTTGTTGCTGGACGCGAATGCGATACACCGTGTCGCGATAGCGGTAGCGCATGTTGTATTCGGGCCACTCCTTCGGGATGCACGGCGAGATGCGCAACGTATCGCCTTCGCGGCGCAAGCCAAGCAATGATTCAACGGCAAGCCGGTACATCCAGCCGGCCGAGCCCGTGTACCAGGTCCAGCCACCGCGGCCGACATGCGGTGCGACGGCGTACACGTCCGCCGCGACCACGTACGGTTCGACCTTGTAGATCGCGATGTCTTCCGCGCTGCTGCCGTGGTTGACCGGATTGATCAGCCGCATCAATTCCCAAGCGCGCTCGCTGTCACCAAGTTCGGCGAACGCCATCGTCGCCCAGATCGCCGCGTGCGTGTATTGACCGCCGTTCTCGCGCACCCCGGGCACATAACCGCGGATGTAGCCCGGGTCCTGCGCAGTCTTGTCGAAAGGCGGATCCAGCAACTGGATCAAGCCGGCATCGCGACGCACCAGATGCTTGTTGAGCGATGCCATCGCCTGGCGCGTACGCGCGGGATCGCCGGCGCGCGACAACACCGACCAACTCTGCGCAATCGAATCGATCCTGCATTCGTCGCTGGCGGTGGAGCCCAGCGGCGCGCCATTGTCGAACCACGCACGCCGGTACCACGCGCCGTCCCACGCGTGCTGCTCCAGGTTGCCGCGCAGTAGTTCTGCCATCTCCAGACAGCGCTCGGCGAAGACGGACTCGTTGCGGTCACGCGCCACGGCCGAAAATTGCGTCAGCACGTCGTACAGGAAAAACCCGAGCCACACGCTCTCGCCCTTGCCGCCCTCGCCCACCCGGTTCATGCCGTCGTTCCAGTCGCCGGTTGCGATCAACGGCAAGCCGCGTTCGCCGAGCGCACCGACGCCACGTTCCAACGCACGCACACAATGCTGGTACAGCGTTTCGCGCAGCGACGATCGCGTGGTCAGGTCGTAATACGATTCTTCATCGGCGTTGACCGGACGGCCTTCGATGTAGGAAACCTGCTCGTCGAGCACACCGATGTCGCCAGTCGTCTGCACATAGCGGCAGACTGCCAGCGGCAGCCACAGGTAATCGTCGGAACAACGTGTACGCACGCCGCGGTCCAGCGGTGGATGCCACCAGTGCTGCACGTCGCCCTGCGGGAACTGGTGCGCGGCGCTGAGCAGCAGGTGGGCGCGTGCGCGTTGCGGCTCGACGTGGACCATCGCCATCGTGTCCTGCAACTGATCGCGGAAACCGAACGCGCCGCCGGACTGGTAAAAACCGCTGCGTGCGAGATAGCGACAGGCGATGGTCTGGTACAGCAGCCAGCCGTTGACCAGCAGGTCGACGCCGGGTTCCGGCGTCTCGACGCGGATCGCACCCAGCGTGCGATGCCAGTACATGCGCACCGCATCGAGCGCGTCGTAGGCCGCCTGGCTGCCGCGCATTTTTTTCGCCAGCGCGATCGTCTCGTCCCAGCCATGTCCAACCCCCAGGCGGAAGATGGTTTCCGATGACTGACCGGGTTCCATGTCGATGGAGACCTGGATCGCGGCACACGGATCCAGGCCGACGCCCAGCTTGCCGGACAGCCGCTCGCGCAACAGCGCATCGGGACTGCCTAGGTTGCCGTTCCTGCCGAGGAATTCCGTGCGGTCGCCGGTGTAACTGCGGGTCTGCGCATCGTTGTCGACTTCATCCGTGTCAAAGAAGGCGATGCGTCCCTCGAATTCGCTGTTGTAGGGATTGCGGGCGATCAGCACATTGCTGTCGCTGTCGATCTCGGTCACCACGTGCATCTGCGTTTTTGCGTGCAGGTCGCCGAGGATCCATTCGACGTACCCGGTCGCCGTGAGTCGACGCTGACGGCCGGACACATTGCGCAATTTCAACACGCTGAACTTGACCGCATCCTGCTGCGCCACGTAGATCCAGAGCTCGCTGGCGATGCCGTCCTCGACGTGTTCGTACACGCTGTAGCCAAAGCCGTGGCGCGTGCGGTAATAGCCTTCGCCGCGACACGGCAGCGGCGTCGGCGACCACACCCGCCCGCTCTCCTCGTCGCGCAGGTAGAACGCCTCGCCGCCGACATCGCTGACCGGATCGTTGTGCCACGGCGTCAGCCGGAACTCATGCGCGTTCTCGCCCCACGTGTAGCCCGGCGAACTTTCGCTGACCACGCAGCCGAGATT
>JAYTAY010000284.1:0-8327 GCA_043737255.1 Luteimonas sp. | reverse complement strand
GCCCATCGCGCCCAGGTGCGCTCCTACAAAAGCCCATTGCGATCAGCCACCACCCAGCGCATGCACGATTTCGACACGGTCGCCTTCCACCAGCAGATGCATGTCATGGCGGCCACGCGGCACGATCTCACCATTGACTTCGACCGCCACGCGTCGATCCGCCAGCCCCTCGATCACCAACAAAGCCTGGATCGAGCTGTGGCGATCAAGCTCGCGCACGTCGCCATTCAATTCAATCTTCATGCTGTCCATTGTGCCGCGGGTTGAGTGGGGCGGTTGCACATGGGACGATGCAGGCCATCCGGGGCCGTATGTCCGTCGCGGCAACACATCCACCAAGGGAGAGGCATATGAAGTTCTCATCGCGGGCCGGTCGGCCCGTTCGTACGTTGTTGGCCGCGGCGTTGGCATTGGGTGCCGCACCGGCTTTCGCGCAGACGTATTCGCAGACGATCTTTTTCGGCGACAGCCTGACGGATGCCGGTTTCTATCGTCCGTTCCTGGTGCAGCAGAACCCACAGGCCGCGGTCCTGGGCCAGTTCACCACCAACCCGGGATTCGTGTGGTCGCAGTACCTCGCCGATTTCTACGGGACCAATGCCGCGCCGGCCTGGGGTCTGACCGCGACCGGCATTGTCAACGCCACCGGCACCAACTTCGCTGCCGGCGGCGCGCGCATCAATCTGCAGCCGGGATTCCCGCCGTCGCCTCCGACCAGCTTCGCGCCGTCGTTGTCGATGCAGATCAATGCTTATCTTGCGCGCAACGGCGGCCGTGCCGATCCGGGTGCGCTGTTTACCGTGTGGGGCGGCGCCAATGATTTGTTCTTCCATCTCAACGGACTGACCACGCAGGCGCAGTTCTTCGCCGCCGCCGGCCAGCAGATCGGCTTGGTGGGCTCGCTGCAAAGCGCGGGCGCGCGTTACATCCTGGTGCCGACGATTCCGGACGTGGGTCTCACGCCGTTCGGCCTGTCGCAGGGCGCTGCCGGTTCAGCCGGTATTTCGGCGCTGGTCGGCGGCTATAACCAGACCCTGTTCGGCGGATTGGCACAGAGCGGCTTGCGCGTGATCCCGCTCGACACCTTCAGCCTGTCGCGCGAGATCAGTGCGTCGCCACTCACCTACGGTTTCAGCAACGTCACTCTGCCGGCCTGCGGCGCGACCAGCTCGCTGGTCTGCGGCCCGGGGAACTATCCGGCCGGCGCGCCGAACAGTTTCGCGTTCGCCGACGGCGTGCATCCGACCCCCGGCGCCCACGAGATCATCGCTGACTTGGCGGTCTCGATCCTCGAGGGCCCCCGCCAGATCGCGTTGCTGCCGCACTCCGCTGCCATGGTCGGCCGTGCGCGCGCGGATCGCGTTGCCGCGCAGGTCGACGTCAAGTCTGACGAAGACGGCATGCGCTGGTGGACCGATGTGCGCGGCGACAGCCAGCGGTTCGGCAAGGGCGGCACGGGCGCAGGCTTCGATGGCGCCGGGCCTGCGGTGACAGTTGGCGTCAACTGGGACAGCGGCGATTTAGTCTATGGCGGCTTCCTCGGTTATGGCCGCAACGAGATCGACTACGGCGGCCGCCGTGGCGATTTCAGCCAGGGCGAAGCCAGTATCGGTGGTGTCGCCGGATGGCGTAGCGGTGATCTATGGATCAACGGCCAGCTCAGCTACACCAAGTTGAGTTTCGACGTGGAACGCGAGGTCAAACTGGGCATTGCACGCCGTACACACGTGGGTTCGCCCGATGGCGACAACCTGACGGCTGCTGCCAACGCCGGCTGGAATTTCAACAAGGGTCGCTTGAATCACGGACCGGTGGTCGGTGTCGTGGCGCAACGCATCGAAGTCGATGGCTATGCCGAAAACGATCCGACCTTGTCCACGTCGCAGGCATTCCCCGAGCAGAGCTACGATTCGATGATCGGCAGCGCCGGCTGGCAGGCGAGTTTCGCGATCACCGAGAAACTCACGCAGTACGCCAAGCTGACCTACGACCGCGAGTTCGAGGATCCGGCGGACGAAGCGTTTGCGCGCGCGCAATCGTTGCCGGGAACGGCAGCGTATGCGGTGCCTGGCCTCGACTTCGACCAAAGCTACGGCACCTTCACGATGGGGTCGCGGACGCAGCTGTTCGGCCTGGATGCAAATCTGGGTTACCACATCACCGTCGGCCAGAAGGAAGGCAACCACGCCACCGTGTTCGCCACGATCGGCAAGGGTTTCTGATCGGCGTTATCTGCTTCGTTTGAAAAACAACGGGTCCTGCGGGACCCGTTGTCGTTTTAGCATTAGTGACGCCTCAAAAATCTCGGAGGGTGGAATGACCAGCTTGCCTGTTGAAAAGCGCTTCGCGTAGCGGCTTCCGCCGCATGTCGATCCGGTCGAGGCAAATTCTCAGCTGCGGAATTCAGAGGGTCGCGTCACCACATTCGGCGGAAGCGACTGCGTGGATTCGCTCCTACTAAGTCGCAAGCTTGTAGCGACGGCACCTAATCTCCACACAGCGAAGCGACGCATTGCAAACCCGCCATTCCGGCGCATAGACTGCCGCCATTCGCGGGTGTAGCTCAATGGTAGAGCTGTTGCTTCCCAAGCAACTGACGAGGGTTCGATTCCCTTCACCCGCTCCACCCCAGCGGCGGCGGCCACGCGGCCGCCGTTGTCATCTGCGGAGGTCCAATGCCACAGCAGAGCATCCGGTTGGGCTGGCGCGAATGGGTGGCACTGCCGCAGCTGGGGATCCCGGCGATCCGCGCCAAGATCGATACCGGCGCACGCACCTCTGCGCTGCATGTCGATGCGCAATGGCGATTCGTCGAAGGCGGCGTGCCGTGGGTTGGATTCCGCTTGACCACCGGCGTGGCGGATGGCGCCGCGATCGAATCGGCGGCGCAGGTGCTGGAGGAACGCGTGGTACGCGATTCCGGCGGCAAGCGCACCACCCGTGTGTTCCTGCGCACGCAACTCCAGTTGGCCGGTTGCGAACGCGAGATCGAAATCAATCTGACCGATCGCGCTGGCATGCTGTTTCCGATGTTGCTGGGCCGCACCGCCGTAGCCGGCATGTTCACGGTCGATCCCGCAGTGTCCTTCCTCCACGGCCGTCGACGGAAACTGAAATGACGAGTGCTCACATGAAGCGGCTCAAATGAAACTGGCGATCCTGTCGCGCAACAGCAAACTCTATTCCACGCGCCGCCTGGTGGAAGCCTCGCGCGAGCATGGCCACAGCGTCCGCGTGCTCGATCCGCTGCGCTGCTACATGCGCATCGCCAGCGATGGTTTCGAGATGCACTACAAGGGCCGCAAGCTGGCCGGCTACGACGCGGTGCTGCCGCGCATCGGTGCATCGATCACCCGTTACGGCACGGCCGTGCTGCGGCAATTTGAACTGATGGGCAGTTTCAGCCCCAATCCCGCGCGCGCCGTATTGCGCGCGCGCGACAAGTTGCGTTGCCATCAGCTGCTGGCCGCGGAAGGCATCGACCTTCCGACGACGGTGTTTGGCGACAACCCCGACGACACCAGCGACCTGCTGTCGATGCTGGGACCGCCGCCGCACGTGATCAAGCTCAATGAAGGTACGCAAGGTGCGGGGGTGATGCTGACCGAGAAGTTGTCGGCGTCGCGCAGCGTGGTCGAGACGCTGCGCGGCCTGTATGCAAACTTTCTGGTGCAGGAGTTCATTGAAGAGGCGAAAGGTGCGGACTTGCGCTGCTTCGTGGTCGGTGACCAGGTGGTGGCGGCGATGAAGCGACAGGCGGCGCATGGCGAATTCCGATCCAACCTGCATCGCGGCGGCACCGCCAAGGCCGTCAAGGCGACCCCGGCCGAACAGCAGGTCGCGCTCTGCGCTGCGCGCGTCATCGGCTTGGGTGTGGCCGGCGTGGATTTGATCCGCTCAAAGCGTGGGCCACTGATCCTGGAGATCAATGCATCGCCGGGTCTGGAAGGGATCGAAGCGGCAAGTGGCGTCGATGTTGCCGGCAAAATCGTCGAACACATCGCTAAAAACCAGAAAAAGACGGCGGTCCCGTCCAAGCTCAAAATTTTGAAGCCCTGCAATTTAACCGAAAAATAACATTTAATTTAACTGAGATTTAATCGCCCCTCGCGTAGGCTTTCCCGACCGCAGTTCTGTCTCCTCCATGTCGGTCTATTGCTGATTGGGAAGCGGGTTACGGTAATCGGGGCAATACCTTTTGGCCCAAGCGGCGTTGTCGCTTGGGCCTTTTCTTTTGTCCGCATGATCACCGGAGTCGCCCTGCATGCTGTGCCAGAATTGGCGCTACTCGCAGGAACCGACGGCTCGACATTCGGTCGAACGCCTGACCCCCTCTTACGGAACACCTGATGCGCATACTCGTCATTGAAGACAACCAGGACATCGCCGCCAACCTGGGCGACTACCTCGAGGACCGCGGACATACCGTGGATTTTGCCGCCGATGGCGTCACCGGCCTGCACCTGGCCGTGGTCAACGACTTCGATGCCATCGTCCTCGACCTCAACCTGCCGGGCCTGGACGGGCTGGAGGTGTGCCGCAAACTGCGCAACGAGGCACGCAAGCAGACGCCGGTGTTGATGCTGACCGCGCGCGACACGCTGGACAACAAACTGGCGGGTTTCGATTCCGGCGCCGACGATTACCTGATCAAGCCATTTGATCTGCAGGAAGTCGAAGTCCGTCTCAATGCATTGTCGCGCCGCGGCCGTGGCGTGCAGAGCCGGGTACTGGAAGTCGCGGATCTCGAGTACAACCTCGATACGCTCGAAGTACGGCGCGGCGGCAAATTGCTGCAGCTCAATCCCACGGCACTGAAGATCCTGCAGTCGCTGATGGAAGCTGCGCCGGCAGTGGTCACCCGGCAGGAACTGGAAACGCGCGTGTGGGGCGAGGAGTTGCCGGATTCCGATTCGTTGCGCGTCCACATCCACGGACTGCGCGCGGTGATCGACAAGCCGTTCCCGACACAGTTCATCCAGACCCGTCACGGCATTGGCTATCGCATCGCCGAGCCCGATGCCGGCAGCTGAAGCACCCGCCCCGCGGGCTCCCGCGCGCTATCGGCGGCGACTGCGCAGCCGCATCATCCTCTCGTTCGTCCTCCTCGGCTTCGGGCTGACAGCGCTGTTCGCGTTCGCGACCAACTGGACGCGGACCCGCGTCGAGAACGATCTGGTCGAAGACGTCATGAACCGCAACATCGACGAGTTCGCGCGTCGGTACCTGGACGATCCGAAGGTCAATCCCGAGTTGCCGGTGCAGCAGATGTTCGCGCGCGTGGTGGCGCGCGACAAGTTCCAGGCGCTCAATACCGAACAGCCCGACTGGTACGAACTGTCCGATGGCATCCACAGCCTGAGCGGCCGCAACGCCGACGGTTCACCTTTTTCCTACAAGCTTGCAGTCCGCAAGACGCCGGACCAGTGGTTCTTCCTTGCCTACGACATGAGCCAGGCGACAATCGGCGAGCGGCAGTTCAAGAGCTGGATCTACGGCGCAGTGATCGGGTTCACGCTGCTTTCGTTGCTGGTCGGGTGGTGGGCTGCGTCACGCGTCATGAGTCCGGTATCGGAACTTGCGCGACGCCTGAAGTTGTCGGGTCTCAGCGCTGAACCAGAGGCGTTGGCGACCCATTTTCCGGAAGACGAAGTGGGGCAGCTTGCGGCGGCGCTGGATGATTACGCCGGACGCCTGACCGAAGTCGTGCAGCGCGATCGCGAGTTCAACGCCGACGTCAGCCATGAACTGCGCACGCCGCTGGCGGTGATCCGCGGCGCGTCGGAATTGCTGTTGAGCAAGCCGGACATCGAGGAAAAAATGCGCGCACGTCTGTTGCGCGTGCAACGCGCGGAACAACAGTGCACCGATCTGATCAATGCATTGCTGCTGTTGTCGCGTAGCGAACGCGGACATGGCAACACCGATGTTGGCAAGGTCGCGGATCAACTGCTCGACCTGCATCGCGCACAGATCGGCGGCAAGCCGTTGACGCTGCGCGTGGAGGGCCAGCGTGGCTTGATGGTCGATGCGCCGGAAGCCGCGGTCGCCGTCGCGCTGGGGAATCTGGTCGGCAACAGCGTCAAATACACGGTATCGGGCGAGGTCATCGTCCGCCTGTTGCCGAACGCCGTCGAAGTGATCGACTCCGGTCCGGGGCTGAGTGCGGAAGACGCCGCGCGGCTGTTCGAGCGCGGCTATCGCGGCAGTCACGCGGAGCATTCGCAAGGCGCCGGCATCGGCCTGTCGATCGTCCGCCGGCTGTGTGCGCTCTATCACTGGAACGTGCGCGTGGTACCGGGCGAGGAGAAGGGCGTGATCGCGACGTTGACCTTTGCGCCGGAAGGATTGGTTGTTTCGTAGCCCGGGTGGAGCGTAGCGATACCGGGCTACAGGATTGTGCATGCAGCTTTTGTAGGTCAGCCTTCAACACGCTCCAGCCAGTTGTATTTGTCCGCCGTGTCGCCGTCGAACAAGCCAAAGAACAACGCCTGCATCTGCCGCGTCAGCGGGCCGGCCTTGCCGACGCCGATCTGGCGTCCGTCCACCGAACGGATCGGGGTGATCTCGGCGGCGGTGCCGCACATGAAGAGTTCGTCGCACAGGTACAGGTATTCGCGCGGCAGGTCGCGTTCGACCACTTCAATCCCGGCGTCGCGTGCCAGCCGGATGATGGTGTTGCGGGTGATGCCGTTGAGCAGTGCCGCGCTGATCGGCGTGGTGTGCAGCGCGCCTTCGAAGACCAGGAACAGGTTTTCGCCCGCACCTTCGCTGAGCAGACCGGTCGACGCCAATGCGATGCCTTCGCCAAAGCCGAGGCGACGCGCTTCACGCGCGACCAGTTGTCCGGATAAATAATTGCCGCCGGCTTTGGCGCCGGCTGGAAGCGTGTTGGGGGCAAACCGTTGCCAGCTCGAGACGCAGGCATCGATGCCTTGTTCCAGCACGCCATCGCCTAGGTACGCACCCATCTGCCATGTGGCGACCGCGACATCGGTCGGTGTATCCGCAGAAAGGCCAAAGCCGCCCAGCCCGCGGAAGGCGATCGGACGCAGATACGCCTTGCCGAAGTTGTTGGCCTTGAGCACGTCGCGGCAGGCGGTGTTGAGTTGCTCGACGCCATACGGCATCGGCATGTCGTAGATCCTGGCGGACGCCAGCAGTCGCTTGTTGTGGTCGGTCAGGCGGAAGATCGCCGGGCCCTCGGGGGTGTCGTAACAACGGATGCCTTCAAACACAGAGGATCCATAGTGCAGCGCGTGCGCCATCACGTGTGTCGTCGCGTCGGCCCAGGGCTTGATCGTGCCGTTGTGCCAGATCCATTCTGGATATTGCATCGAGGTCATCCGTTCGCGGGGAGACCGCCATTTTGCCGGATGTCGGGCCTGCGACGCGATGTGCCTGCATCCGTACCGATTGCATCCGTACCGATTGCATCGGAATCCATTACATCCTTACCCATTACATCCGTATCCACCAGCAACCGAGGTGGCGCTGCAGGCCGAACACCGTGCGCGAGGGCGTGCTGCCGTTGCTCAGCGTCTGTTCCACGCGCAATGCCACCGGCGCCTTGCGCACTGTGGTCTGCGGGTAGTAATCGCCGTCGAGGTCGTCCGGCGCGCGTGGTGTTACCGAGACGATATCGACCAACGGCCGATTGGCAATCGTGTCGAGACGCCCCATCAGGCTGTAACCGTTGCGGGTGGACACGCCGACCCAATGCACCACGCTGGCCAGCCGATTGACGTCCCTGCCGTCGATCGCGGAGGTCATCTCGAAGACCAGGTCCTGCAGCGTGCGTGCGCAACCGCCCCGGTAGGGCCGCGCCAGGCCACTGGCTATGTGATCCCGGGGCAGGCGTTCAATGGCGCCGATGTCTTCACAGCGTCGATCGGTGTAGACGGTTGTGCCATCCGCTGATGCACAACGTTTGACTTGCGCGAATGCGGATGGCGACCAACAGGTGGCCGTCGTCAGCATCAACAACGTAAGCGATCGAATCACATGCGCAGACTAACGTCGGCGGCTGGTTCCTGAAAGTGCAGTTCCTGAATGTGCAGGAAGCGCCAGAATCAAAACTTGACGAAATAACAGTCCGAATATTTTTCGACGTCAAAGTCGGTCACGGTGGTCGATGCGCCCGTACCGAAACGGACCTGCATCACGCCCGCGCTGCCGCCATACGTATTGATCGCGTTGGCGACATCGTAGCCACCGAGGCCAGCTGTCTGGATTTGCGCGTTGAAATAGTCGACATCGGTGATGCGCCTGTCAGAGAGCTGATCAAGGCGTTGCATGATGCGTTGTCCGTCCTGGTGCGACAGGCC
>JAYTAY010000283.1:0-3602 GCA_043737255.1 Luteimonas sp. | reverse complement strand
TTGATCGCTGCCACGTTGTCGCTGCTTTGCGAGAGCTTCTGACCCGTCAGCTCACGCACGTCGCCAACTGCCGTCTTTGCCCACTCAGCCGACAGGTCGGCAGTGTTGGACATCCCGACCTTCGCGCCGTCTGGTGTGAACTTCGCTGCACCGATTGCCTCCAAGCCGCGCTCACGCGCCTTCTCGGTCAAACCACCGGCCAACTGGCGACTGATCTCATCGGGCTCGCGACCCAACTGTTTGTCGCGCTCATTCACCGCTCCGAGCAACGCCGCGAACATCGCGTGGTTCTGGTGCGCCTGGTTATCGAGCATCAATGTGGCTTGCCGTTGCGGCTGCACTTGCTCTCGATCGTCCACGGACGTGTCGGGCCCACCGGATCCTTGCGCCCGGGGCAAAGCAGAAGCAGCAACGGGCGTGCTCACCGCCAGCGTGGGCGTAGGAGCCATGACTTCCGCGGCAGGCGCTCTTGGTGCTGGTGATCCTGGCGCTGCTGACGTCTCTGGCGTCGGCACCGTTTCGGGTGCTAGCTCTGAAGGTGAAGGCGCGCCCGGCGTCGGGGCAATCGCTGGAGGCGGTATCGGCGTTGGATTGTTGCTGTCCAAGCGCACCTTAGTGCCGTCGCTCTGATCGTAATACGTGCGTGGTGGGGTGGATGCATCCAAGAGCGGTTGGATTTGGCGATGATCCAACGCTAGGCTCTTGAGATCGACGCGCATCTCGGCCTTTCCATTCCGCGCTTCAATCGTCAGCAGCTCGTTGACCATGCCAGCGGCAACCATATTGCGGTAGCTCGTCGCGTTGTTCGCCCCGAACTGGGGGCGATCGAAAAAGGATGTCGCCATCGCCTCGACGTTGCGGTCGGTTTGCGGAATTTTCAGACTCCCCGGCGGGTCGACCGTGAAAGCCGCCTTGAGCGCGTAGGTTGACCTCGGGCTGCCTGGTGTCTCATCGAAGAAATCCGGGCGGCGATCAATCGGCACATTTTCCGCAAGGTTTTGTGCGGTGCGCTTGTTGGCCGGCATCGCATCGACGATGCTGTTGAGGTAATCGATTTGACCGCGCGCCTCTGAGTTTCGTGTCGCGGTCAGACGCTCGCGCACAATCTCCGTGAAGTTATGCTCGGGGCCAGGCGAACGCAGCATTGCATCGGCGTCGGTTTTGTATTTGTCCAGCGTTGCGCGACCTGCCACTGCACCCTGCGAGTGATCCACCTCGTGGCCGATCGCACCGACCAATTCGTAATACCCGGTGCTGCCCTTCGGCTGCGCACCCAGCGCCGATACCGCGCTGACATGGAACGCCTTCGTGAAAGGCCCATACGCGCCCGCCGCAGCCCTCCCATCTGGCATATCCTGGATAGAAGCGATACGGCCCGCGTCGACCTCCCGAAGCAGATCCGCCTTCATGGTCGGCGAAGAGCTGATGGCCTGATCGAGATTCGTGCGAATGTCCGCTGCTAACTGTCTACGCGTTGATGCGTCATCGGTGTAGAGTTGTCGCTGCGCGGTGGGAGTGTTGCGACTGTCGTAATTCTGATTGAGCGCCTTGTTTACCTCGGAAACCACGGACGTATCGCTCTCCATGCTGCGCTGATACCTGTCCAGCAACCGATCCAAGCGGTCCTCAGGCGAGCGCATCGCGTCGCGCACCTGTTCGCGCAATGCCGTCTTGGCTTCGGCCACCGCGTCTTTATCCGTCGATACTGCCGTATTCAAGGTTGCGGCCGGTAGGTAGATCGTCCGTCCCTCAACCTCGTAGGAGCCGCGGGCCGGTGGAACCGCTGGGGCGACCACAGCCGGTTGAAGCGCGAAGCGGTTCAGATCGCCGTCTGCGATTGATTTTAGGACATTCTTTTTGAGATCAGCATCGCCATTGATGACTTCTCGTAGGTGCTGGGCGGCATTGAGGTTGTCCGTGCCGTTCCGCGCGTGGAAGTCGGCGAGCATCGCCTCTAAACGCTCCTCTGGGGTGGCCATTGCTTATCCCTCAGGCGTCGATAGTGATCAAACGCACGCAAGAGCGCGCACTTTCCGCAATCGAGACAACGGTCGCTCGCACGCGAACGCTCCCGCGCGCAAATTCCCAATACCGAAGCTGTTGAAGATCCCCGCGCACCGGTGTGGCGGTGAACCCTAGACCTTCTAAACGTTGTCGGTAGGTGTCCAAATCGGGCGTGCACACCGGCGTAGGATCGGCTTCCGGATACCCCGGAGTCGCGAAGAAGAACTGCAAGCCGCGCACACCGCCGCTCACCTGATCCACAACCGATCCCAAGTCGTAAAGCCAAGGGCCGTCGACTTTACCGTGGAAGCCGTAGCGGTCCGAATCTTCCGGATCAAACGAGACTGCGATGCCGGTGGCCCGATGAATGTTGTCGGGCGACAGGCCATCTCGGTCATGGATGGTGTCGATAAGCCGCAGCACGCGTTCCGATATCTCCGCCGAGCTCAGCTTCGGCGCATTGGTGGTGTCTTGGGTGTCCATGGCTCGTATCTCACTTGTGGATCGTGAAGGCGCTGCCGCTGCGGCAGGACCCGGGAGAGGAGCACCGGGCCGGTGGATTGTCGGCGTGCAGCCGGTTGCCGCCCAGGTCGCAAAAAATGCCGCGACGGCGATCGGATACGGGCGGAAGAGCCAATTCCTTGGCCTCACTGAGACATCCTTAATGTGGGGTGCGTGGAGGGCACTATTTGCTTTAGGTAACACGCAAGCATCCGACAGGTCAATCTCGGGCATGAGTAGCAGCCGGTTCAACGCATTGATAGCCGTCTGGACCAGCGCTAGCGCACTCGCGCTGGGTTCGCAGCACTCTACCGATCCATGGCGACTTGGTTCTGGCCGCCGCCCCTTGTCTCAGGCGCAGCTCCCCGGGGGTATCGGTTTTAACTTGTATCGGGCGGAGTATTTGGCATGACCCTGCATGAGTCATGAGGAGGCCGCACAAAAAGAAAGAGACCCAATGGGTCTCTTCCTGACGTCGGCGCTTGGTTGCGGCTTCTACCCCGCGGCCCCCGATCGATCGGGTGCAGTGGCCTGGACGACACGAGCAATGTAGAGGGCCAGAAGGTAAGCGCAGTCAGGAAACGCCGCGCTGGCGTGTCAAATTTTTCTGACCCTCAATGAAAATCCCGGCTCCTCGTATCCAACTGCCCTAGCCACTGGCTCATATCCCGCAGACGGTCCGCGATGAGGTTGCCCACGCCGTCCACGCAGTCCCACCGTCCATCAACCACCATCAGGCGTGAGCCGACCAGTTCTTTTCGCTGCCGCTCGCCGAGCGTCGGCCACACAATGATCTGCATGTTGCCTTTCTCATCTTCGAGGGTAATGAAAGTCGTGCCCTTTGCCGTCGCAGGCCGCTGCCGCAGCACCACGAGCCCCGCAACGCGCACTCGTGTGCCACTGCGCTTGCCCATGACTTCCTCGCTGTCCAGGCACCGCTCCTTGCGCAGCCGATCACGCAGCAACGACATCGGATGCACGCCGAGCGTGAGCCCCGTTGATGCGTAGTCGGCCTGCAAGTCTTCCGCGACGCTTGGCGCCGGCAACGCCACGGCATCCTCATCCGGACTTTCGGCAAACAATGGCCGCTGCACTTC
>JAYTAY010000282.1:0-3605 GCA_043737255.1 Luteimonas sp. | reverse complement strand
CGATTGGGTGTATCGACCATGCCGATTGCTCCTGTGATGCTGAATGCATTTCCGAGTCTTGCATGCGACTTTGTCGTCAAGCCGTGAGTAGAGGGTAAGAAAGTCGTTGCATGGCCGGGATCTTGCGGGAGCGACAGTAGTCGCAACTTGACGCGTCAGTCGTGACTGTCCGATGGCAGCATGCTGCCATCACCCCCACACTGATTTGTCAGGCTGTTCCTAGCGGTCAGCCTCGAAACTGATCGGCACCACCACGCTTCCCACAGTGGGCCGCCCGTTGACTTGCGCCGGACGGAAACGCCAGCGCCGGACCGCATCGAGCGCAGCCTTGTCGAGATCGCGCGAGCCACTGCCTTCTACAAGGCTGGTCGAGGTGGGTACGCCATCGGGGCCGACATCGACACGTACCATCACGGTGCCGCTCTCGCGACGACGCAATGCAGCGGGTGGGTAACGCGGCGATGGATTCTGTCCCGCGATCGGTTCCGGCGAATCGCCGCGTGCCAAAGGCACGCCCGTTGGACCCGGCATTGCGGGCGCTTGCGGCGCGACCCGGGGCGGTGGAGGTGGGGGCGGTGCTTGTTGGACGATGTAAGGCCGTTCGTCCTGCTCCGGCATCGGGGCTGGCTGCATGTCCTCATCGTTGGCGATGCCCTCGTTGCCCGTCATCGGCGCGGGCAATGGATCGAATTCGTCGGTGGTATCGGCGGGTTTCGCCACGGGATTCACGCGAAAGAATCCATCGTCGCCATTGCGCGACAACACCACCGCGAACAACAGCAGGCCAATGACGAACGCGGCACCAATCAGCAACCAGGTGCGGCGCGTCAGGCCGAGCAATGGACGTTGGGGGCGTGGTGCGGGAGGGGACATGCGCGTCGTCAGTGGTGGATTCACCGGAATTCTGGCATAGCTGCGCGGCGAATCAGGCATGGCGCGCAAGAAATAGGGATAATTCACGGCCCTTTCGTCCAGTGTTCCATCCATGCTTGATCCACAACTGCTGCGCAACAAACCCGCCGAACTGGCTGAACAACTTGCGACGCGTGGTTACACGCTGGACGTATCCGCGCTGGAGTTGCTGGAAAGCGAACGCAAGCGCATCCAGTCGCGCACGCAGGAATTGCAGAATCTGCGCAACACGCGCAGCAAGGCGATCGGGCAGGCCAAGGCCAAAGGTGAGGATGCTGCGGTGTTGATGGCGGAAGTCGCGGGTTTCGGCGAGGAACTGAAGTCCTCGGAAGCGCAATTGCAGAACATCCAGGCGAAGCTCGAAACAATCACGCTGGGCATTCCGAATATTCCAAATCCGTCAGTGCCGGTTGGCAAGGATGAAACAGCCAATCAGGAAACCAACCGCTGGGGCACGCCGCGCATCTTCGATTTCGCATTGAAAGATCACGTTGAACTGGGCGCACGCAACGGCTGGCTGGATGGTGACACCGCGGCGAAATTATCCGGTGCACGTTTTACCGTGCTGCGCGGACAGTTGGCGCGGCTGCATCGGGCATTGGCGCAGTTCATGCTTGACCTGCATACCGAAGAGCACGGCTATCAGGAAACGAATGTTCCGTTGCTGGTCAATGCCGAGTCGATGCGCGGGACCGGGCAGTTGCCGAAGTTCGAGGAAGACCTGTTCGCGACTTACGAACGCTTCAACTCCGATACCGGGGAACGACTGTTCGGCGATGTCAAAACCGTCTACAAATTGTTCGAGGCCGCTGCCGCTTACGACAAGGTCTACAACGCGGATGGCGTCGACGCCGCCAACGAAAAGATCGCTGAAGTCCGCGGCGCAATGACCGAGTATCAGGATGCCCTCCGGCAGTTTTACCTGATCCCGACCTCCGAGGTGCCGCTGACCAACATCGTCCGCGACGAGATCCTGGACGAGGCTTCGTTACCGCTGCGCATGGCTGCGCACTCGATGTGCTTCCGCGCCGAAGCCGGCAGCCACGGCCGCGACACGCGCGGCATGATCCGCCAGCACCAGTTCGAGAAAGTCGAACTCGTTTCGATCACAAAATCCGAAGACAGCGATGCCGAGCACGAGCGCATGACGCGCTGCGCGGAGGTGGTGCTGGAAAAACTTGGCCTGCCGTATCGCCGCATGCTGCTGTGCACCGGCGACATGGGCTTCGCCGCGGCCAGGACCTATGACCTCGAAGTCTGGCTGCCGTCGCAGGACACGTATCGCGAAATCTCGTCGTGCTCCAACTGCGAGTCCTTTCAGGCCCGCCGCATGCAGGCCCGCTGGCGCAACCCCGCCGCCGGCAAACCCGAACTGGTGCATACCTTGAATGGCTCGGGTGTCGCCGTGGGCCGCGCGTTGATCGCGGTGATGGAGAACTACCAGAACGCCGACGGCTCGATCACCGTGCCGGATGCGTTGCGGCCTTACATGGGCGGCGTCGAGCGCATTGCGTAGCTCATACGCTCTTGCAGGAGCGCCCCATGGGCGATGGCTCTACCGGTAAAGCCCATCGCGCCGATCGGGACGCTCCTACAGAACCGTGGAATGCCCCGTCTGTTGCACCACTGCAATAACCGATGTCTAATACCGGCCACTGTTCCGCCACTGGAATTGTCGCCATGCAAGACCTCAACGATCTCTACTACTTCTCGATGGTCGTGGACCACGGCGGTTTTGCCGCCGCCGAACGCGCGCTGGGCATTCCAAAATCGCGCCTGAGCCGTCGCATCAGCCAACTCGAAACCGACCTCGGCGTGCGGTTACTGCAACGATCGACGCGGCGCTTCGCCGTCACCGATGTCGGCCAAAGCGTCCATCGGCATACGCAGTCGATGCTGGCGGAGGCGCAGGCCGCGCGCGAGGTGGTCGATCGCCTCAGCGCGGAACCGCGCGGCGTGGTGCGACTCAGCGTGCCGGTGGGCATCGCGCAGCAGATGATGCCGCGGCTGATGCCGGAATTCCTCGCCAGATACCCGCAGGTGCGCGTGCAGATGCAGGTCACCAACCGGCGCGTGGACGTGATCAACGAAGGTTTTGATGTCGCATTCCGCGTGCGTTCCAAGCTCGACGACGACGGCAGCCTGGTCATGCGCAGCTTTGGCCAGATCCAGGAGTTGCTGGTCGCCAGCCCGAAATATCTCGACCGCGCCGGCCGTCCCACGGATCCGGATGAATTGGCATCGCATGTCACGCTGAGCGTGCACGAGGACGAGGTCCGTCAACGCTGGGAGTTGCAGGGTCCGAAGGGCGAGTCGCGGCGTGTGGATCTCAAGCCGCGTTTGTCCGGCTTCGATTTCCCGATGCTGATGGCGCTGGTCAAGGACGGGCTGGGCATCACCATGCTGCCGGAAACGCTGTGCGCCGATGCCGTGCGCACGGGTGAACTGGAAGTGGTGTTGCCGGAATGGCGCCTGCCACAAGGCATCGCGCATCTAGTCTTCGCCTCACGCCGCGGCCTGTTGCCGGCGGTGCGCGTGCTGATCGATTTCCTCGCGGAAAAAGTGCCACCGCTGATCGAGGAATCACGACTGGATTGCCTCAATTGCCCCGGCGGCATGTCGGCAAATGCAAAGCCGCCAAAACCATCGAAGCGCAGTACCGCCGACGACAAGGCGCATGCGACAATTTGACA
>JAYTAY010000281.1:0-3609 GCA_043737255.1 Luteimonas sp. | reverse complement strand
TGTCATCGCTCATGCCCATCGACAGGGTATCGACCTGCGGATAACGCTTCGCCAGGTCGTCGAACAACGCTTTCATGTCGTGAAACGCGTTGCGGCGTTGTTGAATATCGGGATGTGGCGCAGGAATCGCCATCAAGCCGCGCAACTGCAGCGACGGTGCGGTTGTGATGGCTGCAGCGAGCGCATCGATGTCCTCCGGCACGCAGCCGTGCTTGCTGGCCTCATCGTCGATATTGACCTGGATCAGCACATTCAGCGGCGCACGATCGGCAGGCCGATGAAGCGCCAGTGCGACGATCAATTTCATCCGGTCCACGGTCTGGATCCAGTCGAAAGCCGCGGCCGCGTCCCGGGCCTTGTTGGATTGCAGGTGGCCGATCAGATGCCATTCCAGCGGCATGCCGGCGAGGGCAGACTGCTTGGCGAGTGCTTCCTGCACGTAGTTCTCGCCGAATGCCGGTGTGCGCTCCGGCTGAACAAGCAGCAGGTCGTGCGCCAATTCTGCGACAGCCGTCGCAGGCCGGGTCTTGCTGACCGCCAGCAGCCGCACAGGTGGCCGCCGCGCGCTTCTGGCTGCGTTATCAAGTCTTTGCAGGATGTCGTGCAGAGCGGTTGCGAGCACGTCGGCGTATCCAGTTGAAGGGGCGGTTGAAGTGGCGGCTTGACAGCCGGATTTGAGCGCTATACTGCCTGCGCGACGCATCAACGCACTAAAGTTGCGGTTGTTGCAATCTGTTATCTGGCTCTCGGGGGAGCAGCGCATGGATATTGCAGAACTACTGGCCTTTTCGGTCAAGAACAAGGCATCCGACCTTCATCTGTCAGCGGGCTTGCCGCCGATGATCCGGGTCGATGGCGACGTGCGCCGGATCAACATCCCGGCACTCGACCACAAGCAGGTGCATTCGCTGGTGTACGACATCATGTCGGACAAGCAGCGCCGCGACTACGAGGAATTCCTCGAGGTCGACTTCTCGTTCGAGATCCCCAGCCTCGCGCGCTTCCGCGTCAACGCCTTCAACCAGCAGCGCGGCGCCGGCGCGGTGTTCCGCACCATCCCATCCGAAGTGCTGACGCTCGAAGACCTGGGTTGCCCGAAGATTTTCAAGGATCTCATCGAGCAGCCGCAGGGCTTGATTCTGGTGACCGGCCCGACCGGTTCGGGCAAGTCAACCACGCTTGCGGCGATGATCGACCACATCAACAAGAACGAATACGGCCACATCCTCAGCGTCGAGGATCCGATCGAGTTCGTGCACACCTCGCAGAAATGCCTGATCAACCAGCGCGAAGTACATCGCGACACGCATGGCTTCAACGAGGCGCTGCGTTCGGCATTGCGCGAAGACCCCGACTACATCCTGGTCGGCGAAATGCGCGACATCGAGACCATCCGCCTGGCGCTGACGGCTGCGGAAACCGGCCACCTGGTGTTCGCGACCGTGCACACGTCCTCGGCGGCCAAGACCATCGATCGCATCATTGATGTGTTCCCGGCCGGCGAAAAACCGATGGTGCGCTCGATGTTGTCGGAATCGTTGCGCGCGGTGATCTCGCAGGCGCTGCTGAAGAAAACCGGCGGTGGCCGTACCGCAGCCTGGGAAATCATGGTCGGCATCCCGGCCATCCGTAACCTGATCCGCGAGGACAAGGTCGCGCAGATGTATTCGTCGATCCAGACCGGCCAGCAGTACGGCATGATGACGCTCGACCAGCATCTGCAGGATCTGGTCAAGCGCGGCATGGTCACGCGTCAGCAGGCCAAGGATTATGCGAAGGACAAGCGGTTGTTTGAGTAAACGGATAGCCGGTACCTGGTAACCGGTAGCTGGACACCCAAAAGAATCAACGCGGTGGTTTTTCCGGTTATCGGCTCCCGGTGACCGGCTCCCGGAGAAAGACATGAGCAGCATCGATTTCACCTCGTTCCTCAAACTGATGGCGCACCAGCGGGCATCGGACCTGTTCATTACCGCCGGCATGCCGCCGTCGATGAAGGTCAACGGCAAGATCGCGCCAGTCACGCAGGTGCCGTTGACGCCGCAGCAAAGCCGCGACCTGGTGCTCAACGTGATGTCGCCGCCGCAGCGCGAGGAATTCGAGAAAACCCACGAATGCAACTTCGCCATCGGCCTGTCCGGTGTGGGCCGTTTCCGCGTGTCGTGTTTCTACCAGCGCAACCAGGTCGGCATGGTGCTGCGGCGGATCGAGACCAAGATCCCCACGGTCGAGGAATTGAACCTGCCGCCGATCATCAAGACGCTGGCGATGACCAAGCGTGGCCTGATCATCTTTGTCGGCGCGACCGGTACCGGCAAGACCACGTCGCTCGCGGCGATGATCGGTTACCGCAACCAGAACTCGACCGGGCACATCATCACAATCGAGGATCCGATCGAATTCGTGCACAAGCACGAGGGTTGCATCATCACCCAGCGCGAGGTCGGCATCGATACTGACAACTGGGAAAACGCGCTGAAGAACACGCTGCGCCAGGCGCCCGACGTGATCATGATTGGCGAGGTGCGCACCCGTGAGGGCATGGACCACGCCATCGCGTTTGCCGAAACCGGGCATCTGGTGTTGTGTACGTTGCATGCCAACAACGCCAACCAGGCGATGGACCGGATGATCAACTTCTTCCCGGAAGATCGCCGCTCGCAGTTGTTGATGGACTTGTCGCTCAACCTCAAGGGCGTGGTGGCGCAGCAGTTGCTGCCGACCGTGGATGGCAAGGGCCGCCGCGTGGCGATAGAAATCCTGCTCGGCACGCCGCTGGTGCAGGACTACATTCGCGAGGGCGAGATCCACAAGCTGAAAGAAGTGATGAAGGAATCCACCAACCTCGGCATGAAGACCTTCGACCAGAGCCTGTTCGAGCTTTACCAAGCGGGCGAGATCAGCTACGAAGACGCATTGCGCTTCGCCGATTCCGCCAACGAGGTGCGGCTCAAGATCAAGCTTGCCCAGGGCGGCGATGCACGCACGCTGGCACAGGGGATGGATGGGGTGGAGGTGGCCGAAGTGCGTTGACACTCGTGCGGATCGCGACACCAGCAAAAAAGCCGGACATTGCCCGGCTTTTTCGTTTTATTGGTGGGCTATGGCCCGACCTGCCGTGGTGGTTCTCGAGCGGCGCGATTCGTCCGGGTGGAACAAAATATTGGCGCCAGTGTGCGGCGTGGAATAGCTGTAGAACCGCGCAGGCGAGGTGTCATGGGTGCGATCGATCTCAGCCAGCAGTAGCATCAGATTGCCGATCAATTGCCTGCAGAGGCAACGTGGGACGATGTGATCGAGCAGGCGCGCTTTCGCAAGGCCGTGCAGGAAGGGATTGCCGCGGCTGATCGCGGCGAGTTCGCCAGCGATGAAGAGGTGCTGCGGGTGCTCCGGAAATGGGGCGTGAATGCTGACGCTTAGGTGGTCGAGCAAGGCGTTGATCGACTTTGACAAACCTACATCGGCCAACAAAATCCCTTCGCTGCACAGACCGTTGCCGATTGTATCTGGCAGGCAGGCTTCCGACTATGCGAATTCCCGTACATCGGCCAGCCCGGGCTTGAGTCTGGTACGCGTCACCTGGTCGTGCAACGCACGCCTTATCTGATC
>JAYTAY010000280.1:0-3610 GCA_043737255.1 Luteimonas sp. | reverse complement strand
GCGATGAGGCGTTACCGGTACCACCTCATCGCGCCCAGGTGCGCTCCTACAAAAGCGAAGGCTCAATTCCAGCTCAACACAACCTTGCCTGACTTCCCCGATTCCATCAGATCAAACCCTTTCTGGAAATCGTCGATCGGCAACTGGTGGCTCAACACCTTGCCCAGCGGAAAACCGCCCAGCACCAATTGCGTCATCTTGTACCAGGTCTCGTACATCCGGCGACCGTAAATGCCCTGCACGGTGAGGCCCTTGAAGATGATCCGGTCCCAGTCGACGCCGGCGCCTTTCGGCAACAAGCCAAGCAAGGCCACCTTGCCGCCGTGGTACATGCAGTCGAGCATGTCGTTGAAGGCAATCGGGTTGCCGCTCATTTCCAGACCGACATCGAAGCCCTCCATGTGCAGATCCGCCATCACGTCCTTCAACGACGTGTTGGTGACGTTGACCACGCGCGTGGCGCCCATGTCGGCGGCGAGCTTGAGACGGTAATCGTTGACGTCGGTGACGACCACGTTGCGCGCGCCGATGTGCTTGCAGATGCCGGCCGCCATCACACCGATCGGACCGGCGCCGGTGATCAGCACATCCTCGCCGACCACGTCAAATTCCAGTGCGCAATGCGCCGCGTTGCCATACGGGTCGAAGAACGCGGCGAGTTCGCTCGGTATCTGGTCGGGAATCGGCCACAGGTTGCTCGCCGGCATCACGATGTACTCGGCAAAGGCACCGTCGCGGGTGACGCCGATGCCGACCGTGTTCGGACACAGATGCTGCTTGCCGGCTCGGCAATTGCGGCAATGGCCGCAGACGATGTGGCCTTCGGCCGAGACGCGCTGTCCTAGCTGATAACCGCTGACGCCGGGACCGATGTCGACGATGCGGCCCACGAACTCATGTCCGATTACCAGACCCGGCTTGATCGTGCGCTGGCTCCATTCATCCCACAGATAGATGTGCAGGTCGGTGCCGCAGATCGCGGTCTTTTCCAGTTTGATCAGCACTTCGTTCGGGCCTGGTGTCGGTACCGGGACCTGTTCCATCCAGATGCCCTTGCCAGCTTCGCGCTTCACCAGCGCTTTCATCATTTGCGACATGAACGGGATTGCCTTGTTTGTAAACGCGTGAGCACGCGGGGCAGGACGCGAATTATACGCCCCGGCCTTCAGCGGGCAGATTGCCTGTCGCCGTGACAATCACCTATCGTGATCGTTTTTTCGGGGGAGATACGCAATGCGCTTGAGTATGTTCGTGGCCATGACGGTAGTTGCTGGCGCGGCCTGTGCCGACGAAGGCATGTGGATGCCGTCGCAGTTGCCGGAGATCGCTGCGCAGCTCAAGGCCGCCGGTTTCAAGGGCAATCCATCCGATCTGGCTGAACTTGCCAAGCCGCCGATGAATGCCGTGGTGAAAGTCGGCGGCGCAACGGGTGCGTTCGTGTCGAAGGATGGCTTGGTACTGACCAATCACCATGTCGCGTTCGGAGTGATCCAGTACAACAGCAACAAGGAACGCGACCTGATCGGCAACGGTTTCATCGCCGCCGATCGCAACGCCGAATTGCCGGCGAACCCCGATTACCGAGTGCTGGTGACGACCGGCTTTGATCGCGTCACCGACCGCATTCTCGCCGATGCGCGCGGCAAGACCGGGCGCGCTTATTACGATGCAGTCGATATTGCCAGCAAAGCGGCGGTCGCCGAATGCGAACGCGAACCCGGCAACCGCTGCAGCATCGCCAACATGTATTACGGCACCGACTTCTACCTGATCCGTCAGCTGGAATTGAAGGACATTCGCCTCGTCTACGCGCCGCCCGATGCGATCGGCAATTACGGCGACGAGATCGACAATTTCATGTGGCCGCGCCATAGCGGCGACTTCACGTTGCTGCGCGCCTATGTCGGCAAGGACGGCAAGCCGGCGGCGTATGCGGCCGACAACGTGCCCTACCAGCCGCCCGCACATTTGCAGGTGTCCACCGATCCCGTGGCCGAAGGCGACTTCGCGATGCTGGCCGGTTATCCGGGGACGACGTTTCGTCATCGCATGGCGTCGGAGTTCGCCGACCAGATCGTATGGCAATTGCCATCGCGTGTGGATTTGCTCGGTGGCCTGATCAAGACCATCGAATCGGCGACCGCGACCAAACCCGCTGCGAAGTTGTTGTATGCGTCGCAGGTGGCCAGCCTCAAGAACAGCCTGAAGCGTGCGCAGGGCGAACTTGATGGCTTGCGCCGCAGCGATGCGGTCAACTCGCGCCGCGCAGACGAAATGGCGCTGCTGACGTGGTTGGGCAAACAGTCCGATGCAGCATCGACGCAAGCCGATATTCGCGCCGCGCAATCCGTGCTGGATGCCGCACGCGGTACTCGCGAACGCGATCAATTGTTTGTAGCGATGCGTTCGCAGACGCAGCTGCTGCGCTCGGCGCTGACTTTGCAACGTCTCGCGGCCGAACGCGGCAAGCCCGATGCATTGCGCGAATCGGGTTACCAGCAACGCGACGAGGCACTGATCGAAGGCGCGATGAAGCAGGTGCAGCGCCGTTACGATCCGGCCATCGAAAAAGCCGTGCTGGCCGATCTGCTCACGCGTTATCGCGCGCTGCCAGCGGCGCAACGCATCGCCGAAGTCGATGCCGTGTTCGGCAACGACGCGGCAACACGCGCGGTCGATGCGTTGTATGCCGGCAGCAAGCTCGGCGATGAAGCAGAACGTCTTCATTTGCTGACCGCATCGCCCGCTGACGTTGTGGCGAGCAGCGATCGGTTGATGGTGGCCGCAGCGAAGTTGCTGCCCGCAGTTCTGAGAAAGGAAGAGGCCGACAAGACCCGCGAAGGCGACCTGCTGCGCCTGCGACCTGCCTACATGCGCGCACTGGTCGGCTATCGAAAATCGCAAGGCCGCGCCGTGTATCCGGATGCCAACTCGACGTTGCGCGTCAGCTTCGGCAAGGTCAGCACGATGGCGCCACGTGATGGCGTGACCTATGTGCCGTTGACGACGGTGCAGGGCATCGTCGAGAAACATACCGGCGAGGCGCCGTTCGATGCGCCGAAGCCGCTACGCGATGCGATTGCCAAGGGCGATTTCGGCAGTACCGGGGATCCCAGACTCGGCACGCAGACCGTGAACCTGCTGACCAATCTCGACACCACCGGCGGCAATTCCGGATCACCAGTGCTCGATGCCCGCGGCAAATTGATCGGACTGAATTTCGACAGCAACTGGGAAGCGGTCAGCGCCAGCTGGATGTTCGATCCTCGCTACAAACGCGCGATCCACGTCGACATGCGCTACATGCGCTGGCTGCTGGCAAAGGTTTACCCAGCGCCGCACTTGTTGAAGGAGATGATGCTGCCCGTAGAGTGATTGCGCTTGAATGCGTAGGGGCTCTTGCGCTCCGATTGCAGAAAAGCCCAAGGTAGACCAGCTTCGCTGTTGAAAGTTGCTGCGCTCCACCCGGGTTGCGACTTGCTGAGACTGCAAGGCGCTCCCGGAAAACCCGTCACGGACCGCAAAGGCCGAGGCGATAAACTCATCGTTCAGACAAGGCACGGAGAAACGAATGCGCAAGTTGAAACTGGCCGCGGCTATGGTCGCAGCA
>JAYTAY010000279.1:0-3611 GCA_043737255.1 Luteimonas sp. | reverse complement strand
GGCACGAACGCTTTACAACAGCGCTAGCTGGACATCCCTTCGACGTCCGCTTTCCCGTTGGGGCAACACGCAGGGCGCGACGCGAGTCGCGCCCTTTTTTTGTGCCTCCAGAAAAACGTAGCCTGGAGATAGCGCAGCGCGACATTGCATTGCATCCCGCTAGGTCGACGCATGTGGTCACTTGCGCGGAACAACCCGTTCAAGCCGCCTCCACCTCGGGCGTCGCTGCCAAGCTTGAGGTGAGCATCGCGCGGATGCGTTCTATGTGGACTTCCGATTCCTTGGCCCGCTCGGCCGCGGCTTTGGAGTAACCGCGGCTCTGGCGGCTACTGACCGTCGTCAGCAGGTTGCGGCGCTCCTCGAACATGCGCAGCGCCGTCCACAGGGTTTCCTCGATCTTGGCCGTTTGTTCGGCCTCCAGCACGGCACTGGTGAACGAATGGCCGGTGTGACACCGGAAGCGCAGGATGTTGCCCTTGGCGACTTCCCACAGTGGCCCGCCGCAGTCGGGGCAGTTGAACGGCACCTGGTCGCCGACGGTATTGACGGCATGCAGGTCGCTCAGCACCCGTTCGGCGATCTTCGCTTCGATGGCGATGTCTTTCGGCACCGGCTGGTCCTTGCCCGGCCGCCGCAGCACCAGCGTGGCGAACAGCGCGCCCATCTGTTCCAGCGGAAGGACGTGGTCAATCTCGACCCGGTTGAGCGCGTTCTGCGGCATGTCCGGGTAGGCGGCATCGTCGGGGTCCTGCACCACGCACACCCCGCCGCAACGCTGGATAGCCTCCAGACCGGCGGTGCCATCGTCCAGGTATCCGGTCAGCACCACGCCGACCACTTTGCTGCGGTAGGCCACCGCGGCCGAGCGAAACAGCGGATCGATGCCCGGTCGCGAACGATTCTCGCGCGCGCCCTTGGTGACGCGCATCTTGCCTTTCACCACCAGCAAATGATGGTCCGCCGGGGCGATGTAGATGTGACCGCCCTCGAACGCGTGCCCATCCTGCGCGAGCGTGCACGGCAGCGGGCCACCGCCGCTGATGGCCCGCGCCACGACCTCGCTGTTGGCGTCAGCCGCCATGTGATTGACCACGAAGATCGGGGCTGGAAAATCCGCCGGCAATTGCGCCACCAACCGGGTCAGCGCGTCCAGCCCGCCAGCGGACGCGCCGATCACGAACAGGCTCGATCCGATCATGGTGATGTCTCCAAAATGTTGACGCTGAGCCAGTGTCCGATGGCAGCGATGAGGTGCGCGACCAATCCCTGCATCAGCACGGCCTCGAGTTACACAAAGCTTTTTGAGTGTCCACCTGCGTTGGTGATGACGCGGTCATATCGCTGGACGGGTGCTGTGTGGCCGCGCTTTTTTTCTTCCCATTCCCGCCTTCGTGGGGAGTGACGAGCAACAGCCCTGTAGCCTCGCGACTTTGCCGACCGTGGTCCAAACCGCGACAATGCGCATTCGCACTTGCCGCAGGCGTTTCCTGCCGCGGCCCCCAGGAGATCCAAATGTCCGATGTCATGCCGACGCCGCCCGCTGGCGGCGAAAGAATCACCAAATCCGCGCACGGTCTCAACGTGCCCGACCGCCCCATCGTTCCCTACATCGAAGGCGACGGCACCGGCCCCGACATCTGGCGCGCTTCGGTGCGCGTGCTCGATGCGGCGGTGGAAAAAGCCTATGGCGGCAAGAAGAAAATCCAGTGGTTCGAGGTCCTCGCCGGTGAGAAAGCCTTCAACACCACCGGCAACTGGCTGCCCGACGCCACCGTCGATGCGTGCCGCGAATACCTGGTCTCGATCAAGGGCCCGCTGACCACGCCGGTCGGCGGCGGCATCCGCTCGCTCAACGTCGCGCTGCGGCAGATGCTCGACCTGTACGTCTGCCTGCGCCCGGTGCGCTGGTTCGAGGGCGTGCCCTCGCCGGTGAAAAAACCCGGCGACGTCAACATGACGATCTTCCGCGAGAACACCGAGGACATCTATGCCGGCATCGAGTTCGAGCCGGGCAGCGCAGACGCACAGAAACTGCTGGACTTTCTGCGAAAAGAATTCCCGAAATCGTTCGACAAGATCCGCTTCGGTACCCAAGAAAAAATCGACGCGTGGGACGCGCAACTCGAAGCAATCGGCATGCCGCATCGCGACAGCACCGTACAGGTCGGTCTTGGTATCAAGCCGATCAGCTACCAGGGCACCGAGCGGCTGGTGCATAGCGCCATCGAGTACGCCATCGCCAACGGCAGCAAGTCGCTGACGCTGGTGCACAAGGGCAACATCATGAAGTACTCCGAAGGCGCCTTCCGCGATTTCGGCTACCAGGTGGCGCGCGAGGCGTTCGGCGCGGTCGAACTCGATGGCGGCCCGTGGCACGTGATTCCCGAAGGCAAACCCGGCGCCGGTATCGTCATCAAGGACGCCATTGCCGATGCCTTCCTGCAGCAGATCCTGCTGCGGCCTAGGGAATACGACGTGGTCGCAACGCTCAACTTGAATGGCGATTACTTGTCCGACGCACTGGCCGCGCAGGTTGGCGGCATCGGCATCGCGCCGGGTGCCAACATCAACTACATCACCGGCCACGCGGTCTTTGAAGCGACCCATGGCACCGCGCCCAAGTACGCCGACCTGGACAAGGTCAATCCGGGTTCGCTGATCCTGTCGGGCGAGATGATGCTGCGCTACATGGGCTGGACCGAAGCCGCCGACGCGATCATTGCCGGCGTCAACAAGGCGATCGCATCGAAGCGGGTGACGTACGACTTTGCGCGGTTGATGGAGGGCGCAACGGAAGTGAAGTGCAGCGAATTTGCGGACGAAATCATCAAGCATCTTTGATGACATCGAGATAGACGCATGTAAAAAAGCCTGGCTTGCCCAGGCTTTTTTTCTGGCCGGCGGGTCGCACGTGAACGGAAGGGGCAGTAATTGAAAGTCGCAGGTCGAGACAGCTTTACGGCTCGCCTTGCAGATTGGTCGAAGGCGTTTGCGCAGAATCAGGCATGCTCGGTTCGCTGATTCGTTACCTGCTGACAAAAGGTTTCTTCCTTGATGAACAAGCGATCCGACCGACCACCAGAATCGCCGCCAACAACCATCGCCGCGACCAATGCCCAGCCGCATGACATCAGCCGGCGCGAGCAGAGTGAGGAAGACCTGCGCAACAGCGAGTGGCGCCTGCGCTACGCCACGGAGTCTGCCCGCCTGACCTACCTGGAAGTGGACATCGCAGCTGGCATGGTGTGGACCTCTGAGAACTTCGCCACGGTCATGGGCTACGCGACCACGCCCGGGCAGGAAGTGGATGTCCAAGCTGGCAGTCGGCTCCTGCTTGAACATGTCGTTCTCCAGGATCGCCCGCGAGTGAGTGCAGCGCTCGAGCAGTTCATCGCGGGCAAGTCCGCCGGCAAGCTTGAGTACCGGGTTCGCGGCGACGACCAGGTCGAGCGCTGGATCGAGACCCGCTGGTCGATTGAACTGGCCGCTGATGGCACACCGCTGAAATCCTTCGCCACCAACCTCGACATCACCGAACGCAGGCGCACCGAGGACGAGATCCGGGATAGCGAGGAACGCTATCGCACCTTGTTCAACTCCATCGATGAAGG
>JAYTAY010000278.1:0-8371 GCA_043737255.1 Luteimonas sp. | reverse complement strand
TGACAAAGTTACTGTCATTGAAGCTATAGAAACCTTTCCTCAGGAGAACACGACAGAAGCAGTTATCACTCCAGAATTTATCAACAAGATTGAATTTTGATGGTTGATGAACTTGAAAGGAAATCAAAAACGAATGTGGACGACGAGCCGGTTGGCTTAACAGCAAGCTCAATGAAATTTTTCTCAGAACGAAGAAAGAATAATGATCACGGAGTTTCATCTTCCAGGGAATTTCAAGTTTGCGGACGCAATTCCTAGAGTTGAAGTTCTATGGTGGGTGCAAAACAATCAGTTAAAACGCGTTTTCTGCACTAATCATTCCGGGGCAGCCATAGAACGTCGGCGAGGGAAGTGTGGCAGGCAAGTGACGGAAACATTCGGATACCACAATTGGCTCATGAATTGATCGCATGCGCAGTGGCAGTCCTTAAGAACTAGCTCTCAGGGAATTTCCATGACAAGTTCAAGCTCAATGAAAATGGGTGGTTTACACATCAATGCCTGCAAGTGCGCGGTTTGCGACACTTCGGCGGTGAGCATGCCAATACGTGCAAATGCCCGCATTGCGGCCATTACGGCGGCACTCATACAAATATCTGCAAATGTCCTAGTTGTGGCCACTTTGGCGGGGCGCATGCAAACACGTGCGAGTGCCCGCAATGTGGGCAGTTCGGCTGATGCCTGATTCACTCAAGCCGAGGCGACTTTGCGGCTCGACTTCACAGTCCACCCCGCTTCCGACCTGTCACCAACCTCTGCTAACTTGACGCCATGGCTGTCGGCATCCTCCTCATCACCCACGCGGGCGTCGGCGCGCCGCTGCTCGCAGTCGCGACCCAGTTGCTGCGCCAGTTGCCGCTGACGGCCGAAGCCTTCGAGGTGCCTTTCGACAGCGATGTCGATGCCCTGCTGCCTTCGGCGAGCGCGGCATTGCGGCGCGTCGATGGCGGTGGCGGCGTACTGGTGCTGACCGACTTGTACGGCGCCAGCCCGAGCAACCTCGCCGCGAAACTTTCGCGCATCGGCACACCGGTGCGGCGCGTGTCCGCGCTGAACCTGCCGATGCTGCTGCGGGTGATGAACTATGCCGACCTCGACCTGGACGAATTGCCCGCGATTGCCGCGGCCGGCGCCCGCAACGGAGTGATCCTCGATGATGCGTGAGGCAACCCATGCTTGAACGCGAATTACTGGTAGCCAACCGGCTTGGCCTGCACGCGCGCGCCACGGCCAAACTGGTGCAGACACTCTCGAGTTTTCGCTGCAACTCCACGCTGACCGCCAAGGGTCGCGAGGTCAATGCCAAAAGCATCATGGGCGTGATGTTGCTCGCGGCGGGTCCGGGTACACCGGTACTGCTGCGCGTGGATGGCGAAGACGAGGCGGCTGCTCTGGAAGCAGCTGCCGGATTGTTCGCGCGCAATTTCGACGAGGCCGGCTGATGCGGCAGGCCCTGCCCGGACATGGCGCCTCGCGCGGCAGCGCGCTGGGTCGCGCCCGGGTTCGGCTGCCGCATGCATTGGATGTCGCCGAAGAACACATCGAGGCGGCGACGGTTGAGGCCGAGCTCATCAAGTTGCACGCCGCAATCGATACCGTGCGGATCGAAATGCACGCGTTGCGCGATCGCCTGCATGGCGCGCTTGCGCACGAGGTTGGCGAATTCCTCGACCTGCACACCCTGTTGCTCGATGACCCCGAATTGCTGCAGGGCCTGGACGGACTAATCCGCACCGGCCTGTACAGCGCCAATTACGCACTGCGCCTGCAACGCGACCGATTGGCCGCTGTTTTCGCCGGCATGGAGGACCCGTATTTCCGCAGCCGCATCGACGATATCGACCAGGTCATCGGTCGCATCCACGCCGCGCTGCACCGGCGCGACAGTGACGTGCCGGGCGTGGCGGGCGAAATCCTGGTCACCGACAACGTCGCGCCGGCGGAACTTGCGCAATTGCAATCGCAAGGCGTGATGGCCGTGGTGACATCGGCCGGCAGCGCCTTGTCGCACAGCGCGATTCTGGCCCGCAGCCTGCACTTGCCGCTGGTGGTGGGTGCGGCGCTGGCGCTGCAGAAGATCAACGACGGCGACGTGTTGATGGTAGACGGCGGCAATGGCCTGATCGTGCTGGAGCCGAATGCGGGCGACCTGCGCACGCATCGCCTGCGCACCCGGGAACTCGCGCGTGAGCGCAAGCAGCTGCATCGCCTGCGCCGCGAACCCACGCGCACCAGCGACGGTTTCGACATCAACCTGTTCGCCAACGCCGAATCGCGCGAGGACGTGGCCGAGGCGCACGCGCTGGGCGCGGCGGGCGTGGGTTTGTACCGCACCGAATTCCTGTTCCTGCAGCGCAACGAGTTGCCGGATGAAGAGGAACAGTTCCGCGCATACCGCGATGTCGCACTCGGCATGACGGGGCGCACGGTGACCATCCGCACACTCGATCTTGGCGCCGACAAGGCGGATCGCACGGGCCTGGCGCTGACCGATGAACCGAATCCGGCACTCGGCCTGCGCGGTGTGCGCTTGTCGCTGTCGCGAGGCGACCTGTTCGAAACGCAACTGCGCGCCATCGTGCGGGCATCGGGCTACGGGCCGATGCGCGTGCTGGTGCCGATGGTCAGCAGCCGCGAGGAAATCATCACGGTCCGGTTGTTGCTGAAAAAAGTCACGCACGACCTGCGCAGCGAAGGCCACGAGATCGCCGAGCATTTGCCGCTGGGCGCGATGATCGAGGTGCCTGCCGCGGCGATCGCGCTGCCGACTTTCATCGGCGCGATCGATTTCCTGTCGATCGGCACCAATGACCTGGTGCAATACACACTCGCTGCCGATCGCAACAACGAGGCGCTGGGCGAGTTGTACACGCCGCTGCATCCGGCCTTGCTGCGCTTGTTGAGCATGATCATCAAGACCGCCAAGGCGCGAGACAAGCCGGTCGCAGTCTGCGGCGAAATGGCCGGCGATGCACTGTTCGCGCCGCTGTTGCTGGCATTGGGCCTGTGCGAGTTCAGCCTGCATCCGGCGACGCTGCTCGAAGTCAGGCGCGCCATCCGCGGTTGCGATCATGCACAGCTGCGCGCAAGTGCGCCTGCCCTGCTGCGCGCGCGCGATCGCGCCACGATCGAGAAGTGGTTGCTGCAATTTTCTTTGTAGGAGCGCACCTGGGCGCGATGGGCGTTACCGGGTAAGGCCGTCGCGCCCAGGTGCGCTCCTACAAATATGCGCGCTGGGCAATTCCGCGACTGCACGCGATAATGCGCGCGTGAACACCTGACCCTGTCGCGCCCTCCTGTCGCGACGCGCCTTCGCATTTGTTTACTGCCTGGAAGCTCGCCATGGCCGAAGCCGTCCGCCACGACAAGACCGCGCGCCAGCTGCGCCTGCTTTCGGACGCGCTCGACAGCGGTCGCCTCGGCCCGGTGCGGCGGCTGGTCAACACGCTCTCGCCGGCCGAGATCGGCAATCTCCTCGAGTCGCTACCGCACGGCAAACGCGTCGTCGTGTGGGGCCTGGTCGATCCCGAGGACGACGGCGAAGTATTGGTTCACGTCGGCGACGAAGTGCGCGAGAGCCTGCTTGCCGACATGGACAACGACGAGATCGTCGCCGCGGTCGAGGACCTCGACATCGACGACCTCGCCGATCTGGTCGAGGATCTGCCCGACACCGTCATCGACGAAGTTCTCAAGTCGATGGATCGCGAGAATCGCGAGCGCCTGGAGCAGGTGTTGTCCTATGACGAGGACACCGCCGGCCGCCTGATGAATCCGGATGTGGTGACGGTGCGCACCGACACCACGCTGGATGTCGTGCTGCGCTACCTGCGCCTGCGTGGCGAGCTGCCAGACCACACCGATCATCTGTATGTGGTCAGCCGTCGTCACCAGTATCTCGGGCGCATTGCGGTGCAGGCACTGCTGACCAACGATGCAACGACGCCGATCAATGAGTTGCTCGACGACGGGCAACCGGCCATCGACGTGCACGAATCGGCAGAGGAAGTCGCGCGCCAGTTTTCGGATCACGACTGGATTTCCGCGCCGGTGGTCGACGACAACAACATTCTGCTCGGCCGCATCACCATCGATGACGTGGTCGACATCATCCGCGAGCAGGCCGAGCATCAGGCGCTGAGCGCTGCCGGTCTGGATGAGGACGACGACATGTTCAGCCCGGTGCCGCGCGCGTTCCGGCGCCGCGTCACCTGGCTGGGCATCAACCTGGGCACCGCATTCCTCGCGTCTTCCGTGGTCGGTCGCTTCGAAGGCACGATCGAGAAACTGGTCGCGCTTGCAGTGCTGATGCCGATCGTCGCCGGCATGGGCGGTAACGCCGGTACGCAGGTGCTGGCATTGATGGTGCGTGGTCTCGCACTCGGCCAAGTGGGCGCCTCCAACGTCATGGTGTTGCTGTGGAAGGAACTGCGCGTCGCGTTGATGAACGGGCTCACCCTGGGACTGGTGCTTGGCCTTGTCGTCTGGGCCTGGTTCGGTGATCCGGCGTTATCTGTAGTCATCGGTTCCGCGCTGACCATCAACCTGCTGTTCGCCGCGACGGCCGGCGTACTGGTGCCGCTCACGCTCAAACGCCTCGGCTTTGATCCGGCGCTTGCAGGTGGCGTCATCCTGACCACGGTGACGGACACCATGGGGTTTCTTGTTTTCCTTGGTCTGGCGACGCTGGTCTTGTTGCGCTGAACAAGGGTGCGAATGGAGAGTCTCGGGAAAATCACCGATTGGAGCGATGATCGTGGTTTAGGATTCATCACGCCGTTGCATGGCCAGCAGCGCGTCTTTTTCCACCTACGCGACTATCAACAATCCGGGCGACGTCCAGAGCGAGGTGAACTGGTGAAATATGTGGCCAGTCGGCAAGATGGTCGCTGGAAAGCGAGGCTGGTGGAAAGGGCCGTTGTCAGCACGAAAAAGACTCGTCCGACGAAATCCTGGCGAATTCCAGCATCAACCCATTTCACGCTGATAGCCTTTTACAGCTTTGGTTTGGCGTTGGCCATCGTCGACCATCGACTTCCATTCGAGTTTGTATTCCTCGTATTCGGCATGAGCGCGATTGCCTACATGGCTTACGCTTTTGACAAGCAGGCAGCGCAGAAGGGACTCTGGAGAATTCCAGAAACAACGTTGCATCTCATTGAGCTGCTGTTCGGCTGGCCGGGCGCTTTGCTGGCTCAACTCAGGCTGCGCCACAAGACGAGCAAACTTAGTTATCGGGTCGAATTCTGGTTAATGGCGCTGACCAATCTCACGGCAACCGCGTTGTGGGTTGCGCGATCGTGATGCAGTCCCCGCAGACGCAATAACCGCAGGGCGTTGCGCCAAATGTGTCACGGGCACAACGCATTCCAAGAAATGAAAATGCCTTCGCGCAATCTGGCTGGGGGTACCGTTTACTGCTTCGGAAAAATCATGCGAGAGGAACAATAAGCCAGTCGACGTGGCCCGGGTGGAGCGCCGCGATACCCGGGCTACAGGTTTTAGACTCTCAAGCCAACAATGCCTCAAGCACCGCCATCCGCAACGCGACGCCATTGGTGACCTGTTTGAGGATCAGCGATTGCGGGCCGTCAGCAACAACATCATCGATCTCGACACCGCGATTTGTCGGGCCCGGATGCATCACGACCGCATCCGGATTCGCACGACGCAAACGCGCTTCGGTGAGACCGTAGTCACGCCGGTAATCGTCCGGCGACGCAACCAATCCCTCTTCCATGCGCTCGCGCTGCAAGCGCAGCATCATCACCGCATCGACACCATCGAGTGCCGCGTCCAAATCCCGCGTGGCATTGCAGCCGTCGAGCGTGGCGTCGTCCGGCAGCAGCGACTGCGGTCCGCACACGCGAATCTCGCCTGCGCCCAGCGCGCGCAACGCATGCAGATCGGAACGTGCAACGCGCGAGTGTTTGACGTCGCCAACGATCAGCACCTTCAACTTCGCAAAGTCACGGCCTTTCGCCTGGCGCAAGGTCAGCATGTCGAGCAATCCCTGCGTGGGGTGCGCGCTGCGACCATCGCCTGCATTGATCAGCGCTGTGCCTTTGTCCGCCGCCTGTGCAAGAGCCGCGACCGCGCCATCCTCGTGATGCCGTACCACGAAGCCACGCACGCCCATCGCTTCGATCGTCTTCAACGTGTCGCGCGCGGTCTCGCCCTTGGTCGTCGAAGAAGTGGCAGCGTCGAAGTTCAGCACGTCCGCGCCCAGCCGCTGCGCCGCACGCTGGAAGCTCAGGCGCGTGCGCGTGGATGGCTCGAAGAACAGCGTGCAGATGGCCTTGCCAGCCAAGAGCGAACGATCGTCCCTGCCCTCTACGAATTCCTGCGCGCGGTCGAGAAGTGACGACAGAGTTTCACGCGACAGGCCTTCGAGCGTCAGCAGGTGGCGCAGGTTTCCGTCGCTATCGAGTTGTAAGGACATACACCGATCCTGAGCCGTAAATTTGGTTCCCTTCTCCCACCGGGAGAATGTGGCGCGCAGCGCCGGACCCTGCGCAGCAAGTACTTTGGGGTATGAGGGCGGGAAAGTTGTCACGGAACATCCTCTACAACTGAACTGCCATGCCCTCATCCGCCGTTCGGGCATTTTCTCCCGAAGGCAGAAGGGTAAAAGTCAAAAGACGTCCACCGCATCCTGCGGCGACGCCAGCCAACGCTCGACGATCACTGCCGCAGCCACCGCATCCAGCGCAGCCGCGTCGCGTCGCTTGCGGCGGCCTTCGGCGCGATCCACGGCGAAACGTTGCGCTGCTTCGATCGAACTGGCTCGTTCGTCCATCAGCACGACCGGCAAGTGATAACGCGTATGCAATTCATGGGCGAAGGCGTGCGCGCGTGCGCGGATCGGTTGATCGCCGCCATCGAGCGTCATCGGATCGCCGACCACGAATCCGTCCGGTTGCCATTCCTTGTGCAGGCGATCGATCGCCTGCCAGTCGGTCTGCTCACCGTGTACATCGATCACCGCCAGCGCCCGTGCACCGTGGCCGAAGGCGCTGCCGACCGCCACGCCAATGCGGCGCGAGCCCACATCGAATCCCAGCACGGTGCCTTCGAGCTTGATCGCGGCTGGCGTCATGCGTGCCCGCTGTAGTCGGCGATATGCATCAAATCCACGCCGATCAGACTCGCGGCCGCTTCCCAGCGCTGCTCCAGCGGCAACTGGAAAAACACGGCGGGGTCGGCCGTCACGGTAAGCCAGGTGTTTTCGACCAGTTCGTATTCCAGCTGGCCCGCGCCCCAGCCGGCGCATCCCAAGGCGACCACGGCCTGGGCCGGTCCCGTGCCTTCGGCCATCGCGATCAGGATGTCGCGCGATGTGGTCAACGACAGGTTGTCGGCGATCGGCAGGGTCGAATCCCAGGCGCTGCCGCCATCGTGCAGCACGAAACCGCGTTCGGGATGCACTGGTCCGCCCGCCAGTACGACCTGCTCGCGCAGCACGTCGTTCTCGGTGCCGATCTGCATCTGCTCGAAGACCTCACCCAGCGTGTACTCGGACGCGCGATTGACGACGATGCCCATGGCACCGTCCTCATCGTGCTGGCAGATCAGCGCAACCGCACGCGCGAAGTTGGGATCCGCCAGAGACGGCAGCGCGATCAGTAGCTGATTGGCGAGGGGCGTGGAGGCGTGGGACATGTGCTGCATTCTATCGCGCGGCTCATGGCTGGCTTCGGGTGGGATTGCCCTTTCCCCCACCGATGGTCAACGACTTGCGTTTACCCTATGGGATTCAGCGCCCAACCATCATTGACAACAAAGCCTCGGGCTGAAGTCGGGCGCGTCTTCGCAGTGGCATCTGACCCTGTGGGCACGTTCACCGTGGGCAACGCCTGTGTTGTTGCATCATGCTTGGCTCAGGGGTTCCGGCACACAGGCGTCGGCCAGTGAAGCCTGCCCCGTCTTTCCGAGAAAGCGCCTGCATGCCGATCATCGCAACCCGCAACTACTGGGACAAATGGCGGCTGCCGTTACTAGCGGCGATCATCGTGGTCATCGTGGTGCTGCCTTTCATGCTGCTGCGGGCCTCGACGCAGAAGACCCTGGATGCGGCGAACTGGGTCATCCGTACCCGCGAGATCGAGGCTGCCATTCATGCGCTGACTTATGACGCTCGCGATATCGAGGCTGCCGCGCAGTCGATCGCGCTGGGAATCGACACGCCGCTGGTTCGGTCCCGCATGAATGAAAGCATGGCCCAGTTGCCTCTGGCGCTGGCCGACCTGATCCGTTTGACGCGACACAATCCCGATCAGCTGCTCCGCATCGGCGTGCTCAAGGCCAACCTGCTGGAACGCAACGAGATCGCGGTGCGCATCGCCCGCGGTGATGAGCGCGGACAGTTGCG
>JAYTAY010000277.1:0-3639 GCA_043737255.1 Luteimonas sp. | reverse complement strand
TGGCGCAGGACACCGGCTGGCGCTCCGCGCACGAGCGCAGCATGGAGGCGATGTTGGCAGGGGCCTTCGACCCCACCGTCGTGCTCGACCATGCCGGGACGATGGTGCGCCTCAACGACAAGGTCGAGGTCTTGTTTGGCACGTCGCGTACCACGTTGCTGGGCCAGCCACTTGCCGCGTGGCTTGAGCCGCCCGCTGCCGTCCCGTTGGCCGAGGCGCTGGTGGTGGTGCGCGAACAGCAGCAGCCGCAAAAACTTGTGCGCGGCCTGGACCTGCAGGCAAAGCGCGCCGATGGCAGTACCTTCCCGGTGGAACTGCTTCTCGCACCGATGACCGAGGGTGGGCGCAGCGTGCAGGCGGTGGTGGCCATCCACGACCTCGGCCCGCGACTGGCGTGGGAGCAGTTGATGGTCAGCTCTCGCCGCCAGGCGGAAGTCACCCTCGATTCAATCGGCGATGCCGTGGTCGCCTGCAACTTGCAGCACCGAATCACACTGTTCAACCCGGCGGCGGCGCGGATGAGCGGCTGGCCGGTGGACGAGGCGATGGGCAAGCCGCTCGACGAGGTGCTGCGTTTCATCGACCCCGCCAACGGCGACGTCGTGTCCTCATTGCTGCGCGAGGCGATCCGCAGTGATGCGATGGTCCGCCAGCAAAGCGACCGGCTGCTGCAACGCCGCGATGGCGAAAACGCGGCCGTGGCCGAATCCGCCGCGCCGATCCGCGACCGCTTCGGCACGGTCAGTGGTGCCGTGCTGTCGCTGCACGACGTCAGCCAGTTGCACGCACAGACGCAAACCCTTTCCCATCAGGCGCAGCACGACCATCTCACCGGCCTGCCCAACCGCGTGCTGCTGCAGGATCGCCTGACCCAGGCGCTCGCACAGCAGGAACGCGGCTACAAGGGCGCGCTGTTGTATCTGGATCTGGATCTCTTCAAGACGATCAACGACACCCTCGGCCATCCGGTCGGCGACCGCGTGTTGCAGGAAGTCGCATTGCGGCTGCGCGCCGGGGTGCGCGAGGACGACACCGTCAGCAGGCAGGGCGGAGACGAGTTCGTGCTGTTGCTGGTGCGCCTGGCCGACCCGCGCGACGCCGCGCGCGTGGCCGAGAAACTGATCAACGCGATCGAGGGGCCGATCAATATCGATGGCCAGGACTTGACCATCTCGGCCAGCATCGGCATTGCGCTGTTTCCGCAGGACGGCCACGACACGCGGACGCTGACCAGGCAGGCCGACGCCGCGCTGTACCACGCCAAGCAGGGCGGCCGCGGCCGCTACAGCTACTTCACCGACATCATGAGCGCCAGCGCCGAAGAGCGGGTGCGCACCGAACATGACCTGCGCATCTCACTGGCCAACGGCGACTTCTTCCTCGTCTGGCAGCCGCAGGTGCAGTTGCCGCAGCGGCATATCGATGGCGTCGAGGCGCTGGTGCGCTGGCGCAAGCTCGACGGTAGCGTGGCGCTGCCGGAGGAGTTCATCCCGGTGGCCGAGGAAACCGGCCTGGTGGTGCAGATCGACGAGTGGGTGTTGCGCGAGGCGTGCCGCCAGAACGTCCGCTGGCAACAGCAGGGGCTGGCGTCGTTGCCGGTGTCGGTGAACGTGTCGCTGGCACGTTTCGATGCGGAGCGATTGCTGACGCACGTGGATGCAGTATTGCTGGAGACGTGTCTGGAACCGCGCTGGCTGGAGATCGAATTCAAGGGTGCGCAATTGTTTGCGCAAGGCGTGCGTGGACAAGCGCTGGTGGCTGCGTTGAAGGCGCGCGGCGTGCGGGTCGCGGCCGATGATTTCGGCAGCGGGCAAGCCAGCCTCGGTGCATTGACCCATTTCGCCTTCGATACGCTGAAGATCGATCGTGATTTCGTTCAAAACATCGTCGACGATGCGCAGTCCCGCGCAGTGACCAAGGTGATGCTGGGCATCGGCCAGGCGATGGGCTATCGCGTCATCGCCAAGGGCGTGGAAACCGACGCGCAGCACGAAGCACTGGTGCAACTGGGTTGCACGGGAATGCAGGGGTTGATGTTTGGCCAGGCGGCGCCGGCAGAGCGGTTTGCGTGGCTGGTGGGGCAGGGCGCAGGCAAGACGGGTGCGGAAAGCCTGGTCGATCACCATTCCGAGTTGTTCGGCGGGCGTAACGCACAATCCCCCAACGGGACTTCTTTCGGGGCGTAACCTAAGGGCATTGCGCCGAAAGACGCGCCATGGGGTTACAACACGGCCTTAACCGCCGGCGCGACCCTTGTACAGCAGCCGCACCTCGATCATGTTGCGCACGCGAACCAGCAATTCCTCGACATCAAACGGCTTGCGCAGGAAATCCTTCGCGCCGTACCGCAGTGCTTCCGTGCGATGGCCTGGTTCGGAAGTCAGCGCCAGCACGGGGAGGTAACCGTCGCGCTCGAATTCCTTGAGTCCTTCCATCACCTGGAAGCCATTCATGCCCGGCATGTGCACGTCCAGCAGGATCAGGTCGTAGTCGTGCCGGCGATGCAACTCGGTCACCGTGGTCGGCTCGGTGGTTTTGGACACCGCGGTGTAGCCGGCGCCGGTCAGCACCAGTTGCAACACCTGCGCGGCGTCGGCGTCGTCATCGACGACCAGGATCCGGGCAGTGAGTATGTCGGCGGCGCTGATCATGGCAAACCATGCGGGATGGGCGAGCACGGAACAGTCGATGCGTTCCCGTGAAAGTGGCATGACGGAAAACTCCGCTAGGCGGTCAACGCCCGAATAGCTTGAACTGAATTGGATCCGACACCCGACAAAAAGGCCATCGTGATTCCACGATGGCCTCGAACGGATGACGACTTCGATCGATGGCTGGCCTCGATCGGTTGCCTGAAGGAAAAATCCCCGCGGCGCAAATCGTGTAGGTCAGTTCATAGGGCGCCGCGCTGGTGAGGTTTGGCAGCGCGAAATTGGTCTGACCATTGCCGCCATAGGTGGTGCCAATCAATGAAAACAATGCCGTGTTTTGCGCGATGGACAGCATCTGGCCGTTGGCCACCAGCCCGACGCCTCGAACCCCGGCCGAAAGAATGACCTGGCCGATCGTGCAGTTGGCGCCGTTCGCAGGATTGGCGTAAGTAGTATCGGTGCCGAAGCGGGCATCGGCGTAATCGGACCAGCCGGGCCTTGTGGGCCTTGCAGGCCTGTGCGCCGGTTGGGCCAGCCGGTCCTTGTGGCCCCTGCGCACCGGCGGGGCCCACGGCACCCGTGGATCCGTTGGGTCCCGCAGGCCCGACCGGTCCCGCAGATCCTTGCGGCCCGGTGGCGCCATTGGATCCCGCAAGACCGATGGGGCCGGTAGCGCCCGCCTGTCCGACAGGTCCTTGTGGGCCCTGTGCACCCGGGCTACCGGGCGTGCCTGAAGGACCGGCGCGTCCGACGGAACCAGCAGCGCCATCCTGACCCGCAACCCACGGTAGGCCTGCAGGTCCCGGCGAACCCGTGGCCCCGGCAGGGCCCTGCGCACCTGCTGGCCCAGGCGGGCCGACGGCACCGATCGTCAGGTCGTATCGGGCGCTTTTGCCGGTGCGCCGGTGTCAGCAGGTAGTCCCCGGCCGGAGGCAAGCCTTTTCCAAAGATGCAGGTGATGGATTTGCTCAGCACGGTGACACGGCAG
>JAYTAY010000276.1:0-18015 GCA_043737255.1 Luteimonas sp. | reverse complement strand
AGTTGCGGCGCCAGTACACATGGTCGCGCAGGCCTTCGACGACGAGCTTCTCCAGCATCGTGTCGTTCTCGCCATATGGCCCGAGGAAGCAGGCGTCGAGCGTGTGGCGGTCGGTGCTGATCACGTCGACGGGCGGGCTGGTCAGACCGCCATCGACCGTGTGAAGGATGTTCATCGTGGATCTCCGTGATCGCCACTACCGTTGCGGCGCCCTGTGCCATGAAAGGTCTCCACAGTCAGGGTAGGCATTCGCACGGCGGCGACCTTGATCCGTATCAAATGCAACGCAATCAGGCGACCGCCACGGCGCTCGCTGCATGCGGGCGATCACGACTCCTAGAAAAAGGAACAGACCTCGCAGGACGGAATGACCCGCTTCGCTGTTGAAAGCCCATCGCGCAGCGATTGACCAGCGCTGATGAAAATCCGCCGAATGCCGTTTCCGTGCGGCATGAATGACAGGCTCCGGAATCGCGAGCGTTGCGTCACCACATCCGGCGGAAGCGACTGCGTCGATTCCGCCCTACGCATTCGGTGATTCGTAGGGTGGGTCTCGACCTGCGGCTTCTAGTGCGGTCGCGATGGACAGGAGAAACCTGTTCGATTACGGACCATGGGCCTGGCTGTGCGAGGCGAGTCGCACGGCCGGGCGCAGCGTATCGGCAAAGCCATGATTGACGTCGCGATGTTCCGCTTCGTCGGCACGCACCACCAGCACCACGTCGCGCAACCGCGCATCGGCCGGAAGCTTCCAATAGTCAATCGCGATCTGCGGCGCCGGCACGTTCTCGACGCGGCCGCTGTCGATCTCCTCCAGGTATTGCGTGTAGCTGTAAACCGCTTGCTCCTCGAAATAGCCGACCAGCCGGTGCGCGGTGCGCGAGGACACGATGTACAGCAGCAGGAAGAAGGTGAAGAACCCGGCTTGCGCGATCATCACCAGCATGCGTTCCATCCAGCTCGGCTTTGCGATCTCGATGAAGGTCATCAGGTGCATGCGCTCGTTCTCGGCTTCATCCATCAGCTTGCGGATCCAGCCCTCGTCGTCGCGCATCCAGCGCAGGCACCGCAGGTGAATCAGCGCCGCGCCGACCATGCCCGGCACCGCGGCGACGGTTTCCAGCACGATCGCCCGATTGCCGTAGCGCTTGGCGAAAAAAGTGTCAGCGAAGAAGCGCAGGCTACGGGTGATCGCCAGCGCGGTGCGGTCGGACCAGTCGCGCGTGACGTGGTGGCTGTCGAGGGTGATGGCGGTGTCGACGGGGGTGCGCGGCGTCATGTTGTTCTCCTGCGATTGCACGGCGCGCATCGTTGGCGCGGCCGGTGGCCGGTGCGTCGTACTGCACGATCCAGCATGCATATGGTAACGGCCGTGTCGTGCACGTCCCATGACTGCATCGGTCAGGATGATGGTGGCGCGAGTGCCGGTCGTGTCAACTTGACGCGGAATCATCACTATCGTGTCGCCTGCAGGCGTCGGGGCTGAGGCCCCTCCCGCAAATGCAGTGCACGAGGATGCGATTTCACGACGCGATGTCTGGCGCAGTGGATCCGGCAACAAGAGGCGGCTTTGTGTGGGAGGGGCCTCAGCCACGACGCCGGGAACCCCGACGCTGCCGTCCGTGTCGGATCAAAGCCGCGACAAGAATTCAGATTCCGCAGGGTGGAATGACCCGCTTGGCTATTGAAAAGCCGGGTGCCGTCGCCTTTCGATTTGTTCGCGGTGATTTCCAGGCTGTGGAATTTGCATCATTACTTCACCACATCCGGCGGAAGCGACTGCGTCGATTCCACCCTACGACGCGAACACCGTGTTTGTAGGAGCGACGGCAGACGCGACATGGGTCGGATCACGGAAATGTCGTCGCGACTACCGTCGCTCCCACTGGTAGTGGTGCGCTCATGCAAACCAGCGCAGCAACCAGCCCAGCGGGTGATGTGTGCGGGCAATGCCGATGATGGTGGCGAACACCAGCAACGCGGCGAAATAACACACGGTGCGCATGCGCGGCGTGCGCCCGCGTCGCAGTGCGAAGACACCCAGCACCACGTACACCACCACCAGCAACACCTTCACCATCAGCCAATGGTTGGCGAACATCGCGCCGGGCAGGATCGTCAGCAGCATCAGCGCCGCGGTCAGCAGCACGCTGTCGATCGAATAGCTGAGGTAACGCACCGGCGCTGCCTGCGGCCAGCGCGCGTTGGCCAGCACGCCGAGGCCACGCAACGCGAACAGGCTGCCGCTGAGGATGACGGCGAGGATGTGGATGCTGCGGATTTGTGCGTAAAACTCGATCATCGCTTCAACCCGGTTTGCCGTCGGCGCGCGGCGACAGATAAATGCCCAGTGAACGCAGCACCCACGGCGCGAAGGCCAGCAGCCAACCCACTGCGGCGGCGGCCTGCCATGCCATTTGATCCGGTGCGAGTTCGGCGAAGATGCGCGTCACGGACACCAGCTGGATCGCGACGAAGGCGAACCCGGCGACGCGCCCGAGTTGCAGCGGACGTCCGGCGTGGCCCTGCGTCACCCGCGTCACCATCGCCACCAGCAGACTGCCGAAGAAACCGACGAACAGTGCATGCGCCGGCGCACGTCCGAGCATGAATTCGCCGGTCATCGCATACCACCCACTTTGTCCCGCATACAGCGCCAGCGCGATCGGCAACCACGCATAGCCGAGGAACAGCACCCGAAGCAACGCGGGTGTCTTGCCATACGGCCAGTTACGCGCCACCCAGTAGCCACTCAGCGCCAGCAACGGCAAATCGGCCAACCACAACCACGCATAGCCGTGCACCAGTTCCAGCCCGAGATGCAGCAACACCAGCGGCCAGAACACGGCCAACACCCACATCGGCCGCCAGGGTCTGTAATCCGCGACGACATTGCCGGCAAAGAAAGGGAACATCCGGTGCGCGACAGTGAAATACATAGGCAGCAGCAAACCGAAGCTGCCGAGCTTGATCGAAGCGAACATCAGCCGCGCGTCCGGCACATGCAGGAACGCTGCATACAGCGCCAGCCCGAACCAGCCGAGCACCAGCGCCGCCGCGCACGACACCGCGTGCCAGGTCTTGCCGCGGTCCTGCCACAGCAATCGCAGTAAAAAGAACAGGCCGACACTCCAGCCCGCCAGTGTCAACACGGCGCCGGCGTGCAGCAGCTGCGCCGGACCCAGCGCACCGAGCAAGGTCAGTAATTGGCCGCCGAACAGGCCCATTCCGACCGGCAGGTAATGCCAGCGCGTGAGGTCACTCAGCCCCGTCCAGCGCGGGAACACGGTCAACAGGAAGCCGAACATGAAAGGCGCCAGCACCTGGTACTGCATCACGATGGCGTGCAACCAGCCGCCATAGACCTGCGGCTGCCGCAGCCCGATCACATGCCAGCGCGCATCGATCAACCACAACGTCCACCAAAACATCGCCAGCAGCACGTTGCCAGCGCCGACGAAGAACAGCAGCCGGTGTGGTGCATTGGCGAGCAGTTGAGGCGACAGGTTTTGCATTGGGGAAGATGCTGTGGTTTGCATGGCGTCGGTAGGGGGTGCGGGCAGTGTGTTGATCAGGTCAGCACTGCACGAAGCGAATGCGCAGACCAGCGAGGCGATGTGGGAGGGGCCTCAGCCCCACGCTGGTATTCGACAAGCCGTTGCACGATGCGATGCGAAGACCAGCCCGTGAATATGGGAGAGGCTTCACCCCGACGCTTTGAACTCACCAGCGTCGGGGCTGAGGCCCCTCCCACAAGAGCGCAGCCAACAAACAGGACATCGTCAAGATACCGCCATCAGCGATCAGTGGACTCCACTTCACCCGCGAGCATCACTTCACGCTTTGGCGCCACCCACAACCGGAACACGAACCACGCCAGCGCAACCGCGCCGATGCTGAAGAGGATGTCCCCCGGCATGCGCATCCAGATCAGCAGTTCGACGATTGGCTGCTGCATGAACTCGGCCGAACGCGCGTAGTAGTACCCGTGCTCGATCGCCGCCAGCAGCTGCATCGTGCCCAGCGGCAGCAACGTCAGCACGCCCATCAGCGCCAGGCCGATGTTGAGTGACCAGAACGACACCTTCAGCAGCTTCGTGTTCCAGACCATCTGACCGCGCAGGCCGCGCAGGCAGAACAGCACCAGCGCGATGCCGAGCATGCCGTAGACGCCGAACAATGCGGTATGTGCATGCAGCGCGGTCAGGTTGAGGCCCTGCATGTAGTACAGCGACAGCGGTGGATTGATCAGGAAACCGAACAAGCCCGCGCCGACCAGGTTCCAGAACGACACCGCGATGAAAAACATCACGGGCCAGCGGTAGCGCGTCATCCACGGCGTGCCCTTGCCGAGTTTCCAGGTGTGGTACGCCTCGAAACCGAGGTACGCCAGCGGCACCACTTCCAGCGCGCTGAAGCTCGCGCCCAGCGCCACCACCGAAATGGGTGTTCCTACGAAATAAAGGTGATGCAGGGTGCCGAGCACGCCGCCGGCCATGAACACGATCGTCGCGAACAGCACCGCGATGTTCGCCGTCGCGGTCCTGACCAGCCCCAGTCGGGTGAAGATCAGTGCCATCACCGCGGTCGCGAACACCTCGAAGAAGCCCTCGACCCACAGGTGCACCAGCCACCAGCGCCAATATTCCACTTCGGAAATGTGCGTGTGCTCGCCCCACATCAGCGCCGCGCCGTAGAACAGTCCGATCGCAACCGTCGACAGGAACAACAGTCCGATGATCGACTTGGAATCTTTCGCTTCGGAGCCGCTCGCATTGGAGCCGGTCGACTGCCCGCGCAGGATCGGCCACAACGAACGTCCAACCAGTGTCACCCACAGCAGCAGGCCGATGAACAGATACCACTGCCAGAAGCGCCCCAGATCCGCGTATTCCCAGCCTTGGTGACCGAACCAGAAGTTGTGCTCCAGCGGCAGTTTCTGCATCACCGCGAACCATTGCCCGGCGAAGCCGCCAACCACGATCAGCAGCAGCGAAACGAACAGGAAGTTGACCCCGAAGCGCTGGTATTTCGGCTCATGCCCCGATAGCGCCGGTGCAATGTACAAGCCGGTGGCGAGCCACGCGGTAGCGATCCACAGCACCGCCAGTTGCGTGTGCCAGGTGCGCGCCAGTGAGTAGGGCAGGTATTCCGACAGGGCAAACCCGTACGCCTCCTGACCCTCGACCTGGAAGTGCGCGGTAATCGCGCCCAACAGGATCTGCGCCAGGAATAGCGCCAGCACCACCCAGAAATACTTTGCGGTCGCGCGCATCGACGGGGTGATCCGCAGCAATGCGAACGGGTCTGATGCCGGGATCGTGTGCGGCTGTTCGCCACGTCCGTGCGTGACCGCGTAGTGCCAGCCCAGTAGCGCAATACCGGCGATCAGGAAAATCACGCTGAAGGACGACCACACCCACAATGCTGGTGGCGGCGTGTTGCCGACCAGCGGCTCGCTGGGCCAGTTGTTGGTGTAGGTGACCTGCTTGCTGACCACGCCGGATTTGTCGGGGACGATGCTGTCGCCGAGCGCCTTTGGGCGTTCGGTGGTCGCGGCCCACGCGGTCCACCAGAAAAACGCGGTCAGCGCGCGCCGGTGTTCGGCAGTGCCAACCGTGTTCTGCTTCATCGCGTACTGCTCGCGCAGCTGCGCAGTGGCCGGATCGTTGCCGAACAGGCTCTCGTAATGCGCGGCGACATTGGACAGCGCGGCGACGCGATCCTCGGTCAGGGTGATCGTCTTGGCAGCGGGGTCGTAGGTATTGGCCCGCATCATTTCCTGCAGACGGCCCCGCAGTGCGGCCTGCTGCTCGGCCGGGAGTTCGGCGTAGGTCGCCATGCCGCCGTCGCGCCGCGACCAGATATCCAGCACGCCGGTGGCCTCGCGGTGCAACCAGTCCGCGCTCCAGTCGGGGGCGACATACGCGCCGTGACCCCAGATGGACCCCAATTGCATGCCGCCGAACGATTGCCAGACCTGACGGCCCTGTTCGATATCGGCGCGGGTGTAGACGACCGTGCCGTCCTGCGCGACGACTTGTTCCGGCATCGGCGGCGCCGCGCGGAAGATCTCGCCGCCGGCCCACAGCAGCACCGCGAATGAGGCGATGAGCAACGTGGCCAGTGCCAGCCACAGCTTTCGGGTACTGCTCATGACGATCTCCATGCTTGAGGACACATGTTCAGGGGCAGGTCCGTGTCACGCCATGACACAGATCAAGTGACGCGGCCCGACCGTTTCAGCCCCGCAGATTGGTAGTGGATTCGCAAGGCTTGTGGCCGATAGGCAGCTCAGTGCCGCGAAGCCAGGGTGTCTTTCCGCGAACAAGTCGACAAGGCCGATCAGAGTCGTTTTTTCGGTCGGGCCGCACTGAGCTGTCTTGACGGCATGATGTGATCGCAGTGCCTGGTGTAATCGCTCTCGCTTTGCAGGTTGGCGCTTGCGCTGTCGGCGATGCAGAACACAAGTTGCTCCCATGACACAAGGAAAACCACCATGGTTTGGTTGAAATGGCTTGGCCTCGCGTCCGGAGCGCTGGTGTTGGTGGCGATTGGCGCAGCCGCGTATGGGGCGTGGCGCTGGGCGGAAGCCACGCGGACCCTCTTGGCACGGCTTGAAGCCGTGCGGCTGCCACATGCCATCGCACGCTACGACGCACGCGACAACTGCCAGCGCGGACCCTCCGCCAGCATTTGTGCGACGGCTATCAGTAGCGCGACAGGCGCAAGAACATGCATCCAGCGCGCTGCAGGGGGCAGCGGGACAGACAACGCGAAGAATGTCAGCAGATTGGCAAGCAACAACAGGGCATCAATGGCTTTCATCCATTCGCCTCCTCGGTCGATGCGCCATCGCATTCAGCATGACAACCCACACAAGCTCTGGAAGTTGGCCGATTACAGCGACGGCTTGCCGTCGCGGCGCGGCGGATTCAGATCCTTGAGCGCTGCAGCCGCCAACGTTTCCAGGCGCGCGCGATCCAGCAGTTCCACCTCACGCCGGTCCACGCGCACCACGCCGTCCTCCTGGAAATGCTTGAGCACGCGACTGACCGTTTCCGGCGCCAGCCGCAGGTAATTGGCGATGTCGGTGCGCGCCATCGTCAGATTGAATCGATCCGCCGAGAAACCGCGCGCGGCCAATCGCCGCGACAACTGGATCAGGAATGAGGCCATGCGTTCGTCGGCGGTAAAGTCGCCCGCGAGCAGCGCGGCGCGGCCGATGTCGCGGCTGAGCAGGCGGAACAGATGCTGTTGCAGGCCAGGCAGGCGCGCGGCCAGCAGCGAAATTTTCGGGAACGAAAACCGGCACAGCATCACCGTGTCCAGCGCGATCGCGTTGCAGGTGAAGCTGTCGTCGTCGATCGCATCCAGCCCAATCACCTCGCCCGGCAGGTAAAATCCGAGCACGTGTTCGCGCCCGTCGCGATCGACCACATAGGTCTTGACCGAGCCTGCGCGCACCGCGGCGATCGCATCAAAGGGATCGCCTTCGCGAAAGATGTGATCGCCGGCCTGGTAAGGCCCGACGTGATCGACCAGCACGTGCAGATCCCGCAGTCCGCGCTTGTCCATCCCCTGCGCAGTGCAGGCCTGGGAAAACGCACAGGTGGAGCAGAAATCCAGGGCGCTGCCATCGTCGGCCACCGTACTGGCATCGACGCGCGGGAACGCCGGAGGAATCACGGGCACGGCAGTACTACCGCTAGATGGTTCGGGAAAATCTCGCCGGGATGACGGTGGAAGGATGCTCGAGGTACCGGTCAAAACACATCGCGATGTTACGCAACAGGAGTCGTCCGTGCGATGAAACCTTGATTCGGCCAGGCTCCATCCGCACCAGGCCGTCTGCGACGAGCGGCTGCAGGCGTACCAGTGCATCGGCAAAATACACATCGAAGTCGATCGCGTAACGGCGTTCCAGCGCGCTGATCGGCACCTCGCCCTGGCACATCAGGCGTTGAATCAGGTCCGCGCGCAATTGGTCATCCTCGCTCAGGCGCATGCCACGGAACACCGGCAGGCGGCCTTCGTCGATCGCGCCCTGCCAGCTGATCAGGTCGCGCGGGTTCTGGCTGAAACTGTCGCCGATATGGCTGATCGCGCTGACGCCGAGGCCGATCAGGTCACTGTCGGCATGCGTGGTGTAGCCCATGAAGTTGCGATGCAATCCGCCACGCGCCTGCGCCTGCGCCAGTTCGTCGTCGGGCAAGGCGAAGTGATCCATGCCGATGTAGACGTAGCCGGCCGCAGTCAGTGTCTCGATCGCCAGCTGCAGCAGACCGAGTTTTGTTTCCGGCGACGGCAGGTCGGCGGCCTCGATCTGCTTCTGCGCCTTGAACAATTCCGGCAAGTGCGCGTAGCTGTATACGGCGATGCGATCCGGGCGCATGTCGACGACGGTGTCCAGCGTGCGCGCGAACCCTTCCGCGTTCTGTTTCGGCAGGCCGTAGATCAGGTCGACGTTGACCGAACGGAACCCATGCGCACGACAGGCGTCGATCACCGCGCGGGTGTCTTCGACGCTCTGGATGCGATTCACCGCCGCCTGCACGGCGGGATCGAAATCCTGCACGCCCAGGCTGGCGCGATTGAAGCCGATGGTCGCGAGCTCGACGACGTCCGCGGGCGAGATGAAGCGCGGGTCGAGCTCGATCGAGATGTCGCGTTCGGGGCTGTCGGAGAAATGAAATTGCCGGCGCAACGTGTCCACCACCTCGCGCAGCTGCGCCGGGGAGAGGAAGTTGGGCGTGCCGCCACCGAAGTGCAGCTGGATCACTTCGCGGTCGCGGTCGAACAGCGCGGCGGTCAGGTCGATCTCGCGGTACAGGCGCGCCAGGTAGGTCTCGGCGCGGCCCTTGTCGCGGGTGATGATGCGGTTGCAGCCGCAGTAGAAGCACGGGCTCATGCAGAACGGCACATGCACGTACAGCGACAGCCGCCGCGGGATCGGATCGCCGTTGCTCGCCACCGCCGCTTCCCGCAACTGCGCCTCGCCGAAGCCGGACGTGAACTGCGGCGCGGTGGGGTAGGAGGTATAGCGCGGGCCGGGCCGGTCGTAACGGCGCAGCAGGTCGGCGTTGAAGGAGGTGGAGGCGGCCATGAGATGCAGGGTATGTAGCGTTGGACGCCATCGCCTTGACCGAGGTCAACTGCGGGATGAAAGGTCACCGTAGAGTTGGGCGAGTTGTCGATCCGGCTCGGTGATACGAGCCATCGCGTGCGCCGCAGTTGCTAAGGAGAACGCCCAAAGTGCCACCCACGGAAACCGAATTGATTGGCTATGCCGTGGCGCTGAGCATCGGGCTGCTGATCGGCATCGAGCGCGAGCGCGCGAAGGGAACCGGGTCTGGCCGAGCCCCGGCAGGCGTTCGCACGTTCCTGCTGATCGCGCTGTGTGGGGCCATCGCTTACCAAATGGGGGCCATCGGCACCGCGGTTGCGGGTGCTCTCATGGCAACCCTGATCGTGGTCAGCTACCGACGGACACGGGAGACGGACCCCGGCCTGACCACTGAAGTCGCCATGCTGGTGACCTTCCTGCTAGGGATGATGGCCATGCGCGATGCTGCCATGGCCGGCGGACTCGGCACGGTGGTGGTGCTGGCATTGGCGAGCAAGTCCCGTCTGCACCGGTTTACCCGGCAAGCCCTGTCCGAAAAAGATCTCCACGACGCCATCGTGCTCATCGCCGCAGCCTTCGTGATCCTTCCCATGCTTCCAGACCACCCCATCGATCCCTGGGGGGCGATCAACCCGCGCAAGCTGTGGATCCTGGTCGTGGCGGTGATGTCGGTCAGTTCGGCCGCGTACATCGCATTGCGCGCGTTCGGCGCTCGGCTTGGTCTGGCGCTCGCGGGCCTGGCCGGAGGGTTCGTGTCGTCCACCGCCACCATCGCCGCAATGGCAGGCCGCGCACGGGCGGCGCCTGAGTTGACGGCGGCCTTTGCAAGCGCTGGATTGCTCTCCAACGTCGGGACGGTGGTGCAGCTGGCCATCGTCGTGGGAGCGCTTTCGCCTGCGTTGCTCGGTCTCATCCGTGCGCCGCTGCTGGCGGCGGGGCTGGTCGCGGTCGCATTCGCTGCCGTGTCCAGCTGGCGGTCATTCGGCGCCTCGCAGGCTGGTTCCTCCGCGGATGGAAATGCGCTGGACCCGGGGCGGCCTTTTGAAGCTGGACATGTGTTGGGATTTGCCGCCCTGATCGCGTCGATCATGCTGATCTCGGCGATGGCCAGCACCATGCTCGGCCAAGGGAGCCTGCCATGGGTACTGGCCGCCTCCGGCCTGGCGGATGTGCATGCCGCGGCCGCCTCAGCCGCCCAGCTGGTCGAGACGCAGAAAATGCAGGCCGACGCCGCAGTGCTGGCGATCAACGCGGCGCTGGCCGCCAACTCGCTGATGAAGTTGACCGTTGCATGGCTCAGGGGAGGGCGCCGTTTTGCTGCAAGGCTGGCTCCGGGCGTCGTGCTGATGGTTGTGGCCTTTGCCGCAGTCTCGATCGCGTGGTGATCACGACTGGGCGTAGTGAGGAGATATGTCCCCTCGGTACTGCCGGATCTGATCTTGCCGTCAGTTGCGTTGCAGGCGCTTGCGCAAGACGTGGCGCGTTCGACTCGGCAGATCGTTGACGACGCGGCGTGAGTCCGTCAGATCGATCGCACGTGCTGCCAAACACACGACTCGGCGTTCGCCTCTGCCGCCGCTGCCTGCGGTCACCGCGATGTGTCCTTCAAGCCGTCATGGTCACCCCGAACAATGCCCCGACTGCGGCCGTCAGACCCATGGCCAACGCACCCCAGAACGTCACGCGCATGGTAGCGGCGGCTACGGAAGCACCGCCCACGCGCGCAGACAGCGAGCCCAATAACGCCAGGAACAGCAGGGAACTGCCGGAGACAGCCCAGGTCAGCGCAGAAGCCGGTGTCAGCAACACGATCGCCAGTGGCATCGCCGCGCCCACTGCAAAGGTCGCGGCCGATGCCAATGCAGCCTGCACCGGGCGGGCGCTCAACGTGTCGAATATCCCCAGTTCGTCGCGCGCATGTGCGCCGAGCGCATCGTGCGACATGAGTTGGGTGGCCACCTGTGCAGCGAGACCTGCGTCAAGTCCGCGACCCAGATAGATCGCTGCCAATTCCTCATGCTCGTGTTGTGGATCGGAAGCCAGCTCGTTGCGCTCCCGATCCAGGTCGGCGCGTTCGGTATCGGCCTGCGAGCTGACAGAGACATATTCGCCGGCTGCCATCGACATGGCGCCCGCCACAAGACCAGCCACGCCGGCGATCAGGATGTTCTTCGAAGTTGCACCCGCGGCCGCCACGCCCAGCACCAGGCTGGCAGTGGAAACGATGCCGTCATTCGCGCCCAGCACCGCTGCGCGCAGCCATCCGATCCGGTGCGTCCTGTGCCGCTCAATGTGTCTCATTGGCGCCCTCCGCGCAGTGGCCGTGCTGACGGAAGCATTCGCCGGAGCGTGTTGTCGCTCAGGACGTACGGCATGCCGCAAGTGCTGGGTGTGTTTCGCCAACGCATTGTCCTGCTCCCGCGGAGATGGATGTATCGATTCTGTTTTTGGTAGTTGTCCGCACCCCCGCAGGAATGCTGCACTTGTTCCACACTGATTGATTTAGGCCGCGTTGATCCACTTCAAGGCCCCTATGGACGTTTCCAGTCGGGTTTGTGGTGGCACCAAACGCAGCAATGGTGAAATGGAGCAGTCACTCCGCCAACTCCGCCAATTCAAGACTGGAGGAGGAGGCTATGAATGACCTGCGTCTGGTCGTCAGGATCGATAGAGCGGGTGAAGCCCAAATATTTCGCGAGGTCAGCCATCTCCACGTTCTCGGCCGAATCGATCGAAATCATAGTCTTGATGCCACGCGCCTTGGCGACCTCGATCAAGTGGCGCATCAGCACGGTACCAAGCCCTTTGTGGTGCCAGTCGTCGAGGACGGTGACTGCGCATTCGCAACGGGTGCCGTCGTGACTGGTGTTGTAACGACTCACCCCGAGAAATGTTTCCCTTGCGCAATCAGGCAGCACGGCCGCGAAGGCTGCGTCATGGCTGTAGTCGATATCGGTGAATTGCCTGAGGAGTTCACTGCTGGGGTGCTGCATTTGTCCCAGGAAACGAAACCGGCGTGATTGCGGCGATAGCGCTTCGATAAACCTGCGCTCTTCCTCGATGTCCTGATTGGTGATGGGTCGGATCAGCACACTGGTCTGATCGCGCAGAACCTCGGTCCATCTCGGATAGTCCGCGCCCAGGTTCCACGCCATGATGGGTTCAACCGTAGTCATGTCACGCTCCTGCTCCAGATGTGGGGTGATGCTGCGCGTCGCAGCAGCGGGTGACATTGATCTGGATCAACCCCGTGCGCTCAAGAATTCGACGCCCGCGCACGATGCTCACTTGATCGTGGTCAAACGGTTGTCTGATGACACGGCGTAGTGTGGACCGGTCATCCTTCCTTTTGGGTACGCCATGATCAGAAGCATCTTTTTCCCCGTCCTCGCCGATGCGATCAGCGACACCGGCCTGGCTGCCGCATGCGATCTCGCCCGCGAACACGATGCCCACGTCGTGGCGGTGATCTGCATCAGCGCGGTCGCGCCGATCGCGGCCGCGTGGACCTATTACCCCATGGCTGTCTACGAAACCCTGAGCGACGCGACCAGGGCGGCCGGCTCGAAGATGACGTTGGAGCTGACTGACAGACTCGCCAAGGCCGGGGTCTCGCACGAGATCCATACCTCCGACACCATCTGGATGACGACGTCCGAGATCGCGGCGGTGCACGCGCGCTATTCCGACATCACGGTATTCGGACGCGTTGCAGGTGCGGATGCCCACCTGGAAAGCGCGTTCTTCGCTGACCTGCTATTGCAGTCGGGGCGCCCGGTGCTGGTAGTGCCCGCGAAGTCCACCGCGCGGATCACGGATAGAGCCGTGATCGCATGGAAGCCCGCACGCGAAGCCACCCGTGCGCTGCATGACGCGCTGCCATTGCTCAGGAAATCGAAGTCGGTCCAGGTAGTTTTGGTCGATCCCAAAGTAGGCGACCGGGAGCACGGCCAATTGCCGGGTGCCGACATCGCCCGACATCTCGCGCGCCATGGGCTGCGGGTGGAGGTCGTGCCGTGTCCGCGCTCAGGCGCGACCGCCGGTGCGACGATCCTCAGCCATGCGAGAGAGCAGGGCGCCGGCTTGCTGGTGGCAGGCGGTTACGGGCACCTGCGCATGCGCGAGCAGGTATTTGGGGGCGTCACCAAAATACTGTTCGACGACGCCGATCTGCCGGTGCTGTTCTCGCATTGACGGTGTTTGCCCACCGGCATGGGATCCTGAAGCTCCCGACATGTATCAAATGAGTCGCATGGTGAGGTGGTTGGCATACCGTCAGCAGCGTCGGAACGATGATCGAACGGATGGAAAACATGAGCGTCTCTGTAACTGAGCTGGATACGACGCCGCCTTATCGACAGCCGGTTGATGCACTGATCGCCACGCTGGCTACGGACGCGCATCGCGGCTTGAGCGGCACAGAAGCGCAGACGCGGCTCAAACGCGACGGCCGCAACGAATTGACGGCAGAAGAGCCGGCGCCGGGGTGGAGGAAATGTCTCGCGCAGTTCGCGGATGTGCTGGTGATTCTTCTGCTTGTCGCCACGGCGATGTCCGCCGCACTGTGGCTTGTCGAGCGCGAGTCGGCGCCGCCCTATGAAGCGATAGCCATCCTCGCTGTCGTGTCGCTCAACGCGGTCATGGGCTACAGCCAGAAGTCGCGTGCCGAAGCTGCGGTCGCCGCATTGCGCCAGATGGCCACCGCACACGCCAATGTGTTGGGTGATGGCGAGCGGCGGATTGTTCCGGCGGCGAACATCGTTACAGGCGACATCGTCCTCATCGAAGAAGGGGACATCGTTCCCGCCGACGCGCGCCTGATTCAATCCACCTCGCTGCAGACAGCGGAGGCGGCGCTGACGGGCGAAAGCCTGCCGGTGCAGAAAGACATTGCGGCCGTGGCTGCAGAGGCCGGGCCCGGCGACCGTTGCAACATGATCTTCAGCGGCACGGCGGCGACTTACGGGCGCGGCAAAGCCATCGTCACCGCGACCGGAATGCACACCGGAATGGGACGTATCGCCGGTCTGCTGAAAGCAGCTCCGGATGAAACCACGCGCGCAGACAATGGCATTCACCACACTGATGCTGTTTCAGCTGTTCAACGTCTTCAACGCGCGCTCCGACGAGCAGAGCGCCTTTCACCGATTCTTTCAAAACCGCTGGCTGTGGGGCGCAATCGGTCTCTCGCTGGTGCTGCATGCCCCTGGGCTTCGGCGATTGGCTGCGCTGTGTTGCGGTCGCCAGCTCGGTGCTGTGGCTACGTGAGTTGAACAAGATCATCACCCGCGCGATGGCCAAGAAAAATCCATGAACGAACGAGTAAACATGCAACCATCTGCTTCGGTCGAGGGAGCTGCGCAAAGTGGGCGCGCAAACGGATTTGTGCTTGCGCTCAACGCAGGCTCTTCCAGCTTGAAGTTCGCCCTCTTCGACGGCAACTCGCCACCCATACAAATTCTTTCGGGAGCGATTGACCGCATTGGATCACCCAAGGCGACATTCGCGTTGAAACAAATCGCGGGCCAGCAGGCCGAGCGTGTGGATATCCAGGCGCCGGACCACGTCAGCGGCCTGCACTACCTGCTCAGGCGCCTCTCGCAGGCGGCTGCGCCTGATGGTTTCGCCGCGGTCGGGCATCGCGTGGTTCACGGTGGCCCGCACTATCGCGATCCGCAGCACGTGGACGACGCGATGCTGGTGGAACTCAAACGCATCAGTGCCTTCGATCCGGAACACCTGCCTGCCGAAATCGCGTTGATGGAAGTCTTCGCCGCGAAGTTTCCGGATGTGCCGCAGATCGCCTGTTTCGACACGGCGTTTCACAGCACCATGCCGCGCGTGGCGAAGCTGCTTCCGATTCCGCGCCGCTACGCAACGATGGGCGTGCAACGCTACGGCTTTCACGGATTGTCTTACGCCTTTCTGATGCAGGAGCTCGAACGTGTGGCTGGCGCGAAGGCGGCTAGCGGGCGCGTCATCCTTGCGCATCTTGGCAACGGCGCAAGCATGGCGGCGGTGCTTGAAGGACGCAGCGTGGACACGACCATGGCATTCACGCCGTCTGCGGGTCTGGTGATGGGCACCCGCTCCGGCGATCTGGATCCGGGTCTGCTGTCTTTTCTGGCGCGGAGCGAGCAGATGACGGCATCGCAATTTGACCAGATGATCAACCACGAATCAGGCTTGCTTGGCGTATCGGAAACCAGCTCCGACATGCGCGACTTGCTCGCGCGGGAAATCGAAGATGTCCGGGCGGCTGAAGCCGTGTCGCTGTTTTGTCATCAAGCGAAAAAGTGCATCGGCGCCTACGCCGCTGTACTCGGCGGACTCGACACGCTGGTTTTCGCCGGAGGCATTGGCGAAAATGCGGCGCCAGTGCGCGCGCGCATCTGCGAAGGACTCAGTTTTCTTGGCCTCGAACTGGATGCCACGCGCAACGCGGCTCACGCGGATGTCATTTCCGCCGACACCAGCAAGGTCACGGTGCGCATCATGCGCACGGACGAAGAATGGATGATTGCAGAGTCCGTCGGACTCGTTCTTGGCTTCGGCGCCCAAGCGAAGTAAGTCGAAGCATGAAACAGGAATCACAGACCCTCGCACCGGAATCGCTACGCAAGATTGACGCCTATTGGCGCGCCGCGAATTACCTCTCGGTCGGACAGATTTATCCCCACGACAATCCGCTGTTGAAAAGCCACTCACGCTGGCCCACATCAAGCCGCGCCTGCCGGGTCATTGGGGCACGACTCCAGGACTCAATTTCAATTTACGTGCACCCGAATCGGGTGATCAGGCAACACGACTCGAGCGTCATCTACATCACCGGCCCCGGCCACGGCGCTCCCGCACCACGCGGGTCCAAGGCGAGTTCATCCGCGACGTGATCAGACGCAACCCGGACAACTTCCGCGTCTTCAGTCGGGATGAAACAACATCGAGTCGATGGAATGCCGTGTTCGAGGTTACGGACCGGTGTTCAACTGCAGAGATCCTTTCCACCGACGATGTTCAACCAGCACGCCAAGTGGTTGAAGGTCTGCAACCAGATCCCGTGGTGCCGGCCGATCGCCTCCTGCATGTGCGCGGCTACAAGGAGGAGGGCACGACCACCACGCCGTTCGACATGGTCGTGCTCAACGACGTTGACCGGTTTCAGCTCGTGGCCACCGTCATCGACCGCGTGCCAGCGCTCCGCCCGTTCGCGGCGCATGCCCAACAAGTGATCCGCGACAAACTCATCGAGCACAGGCAATACATCGCCAGCGATGGCGAGGACATGCCGGAGATTCGCAACTGGAGATGGAGTTCCGGCGCAGGGTGAGCCCCAGAGCGCGTGCGAGGTCGGCCATCCCTACGTTCCCAGCCGAATCGCTCAAGACGCGCTACCTCGCGCCTCCTGCTGATCCGGATGAAGCACACGCAATCGGCTCAGTTTTTCATCATCTGCACATGGCCACCGTCAGATTGAGCCAATGTCGCATCCATCCCTGCAACCAGTCTCGCCAGCCGGCAGCGCCGACCAATCACGGGCGGCGACAGCGTGACCCACGATCTGATCCAACTGCGCCCCGAAGGCCTCTACTGCCCGGCGGGCGACTTTCACATCGATCCGTGGCGACCGGTGGCCCGCGCAGTCATCACCCACGGCCATGCCGATCATTCGCGCATCGGCATGGGCCAGTACCACTGCACGCGCGCCGGACTTCCGATCCTGCAATGGAGGTTGGGCGACCAGGATTACCACCCGCATGACTATGGCGATGCATTCCAGCTTGGCGACGCGCGCGTGTCGCTGCATTCGGCCGGGCATGTGCTCGGCTCGGCGCAGGTGCGGGTCGAAGTCGATGGTGAAACCTGGGTCGCCTCCGGGGACTACAAGCGCCAGCACGATCCGACCTGCGCGCCGTTCGAAATCGTGCGCTGCGATACCTTCATCACTGAAGCCACGTTCGGCCTGCCGATCTATCGCTGGCCGCACACGCCCGACGTTGCGCGCGACATCGTCGAGTGGCGCGACGAATGCGCCTTGAATGGTGAAGCCGCCGTGCTGTTCTGTTACGCGCTGGGCAAGGCGCAACGCGTGCTGGCGGAACTCGCCGCGTTTACCGACCAGCCGGTGCTGGTGCACGGCGCGATCGCGGCGGGCGTGGAGGTGTACCGGCAATCGGGCATCGCTTTGCTCGACACGCAGCTCGTCGGCGAACAGGTCAAAGGCGCCGAATTCGCGGGACAACTCATCCTGGCACCACCCTCGGCAGCTGGCAGCGCGTGGATGCGCCGCTTCCGCCGCGCGCAGACCGGATTCGCATCGGGCTGGATGCGCATTCGCGGCAATCGCCGGCGGCGCAACTACGACCGCGGTTTCGTCGTCTCCGACCACGCCGACTGGCCCGACCTGATGCGCACCATCCGCGAGACCGGCGCGAGGCGTGTTATTGCCACGCACGGCAATACGGATGCAATGGTGCGTGCATTGAACGAGGACGGCATCGTCACCGAAACCTTCCGCACCGATTTCGGCGGTGAGGATTGATGTTCCTGCGGACAGTGAATTCTATGGATTGTCATCCCCGCCTGCGCGGGGAGGACGGCTGTGGGAAGTCACTAAGTTTGTGCCTCCGCGGGGCTTTCAACAGCCCAATGGCTGGTCATGACGGTAAAGGGGCGTCCCCTTGAAACGCTTCGCCGACCTCTACCGCAAGCTCGACCAGAGCACCGCCACGCTCGACAAACGCGCAGCACTGCTCGCGTACTTTCGTGATGCGCCGGAGCACGATGCGGTGTGGGCGTTGTGGCTGCTGTCGGGTGGCAAGGTGGGCGGCGCCAAACGCGGAAAGATCGCGGGCAGCCGCGAACTGCGCGAATGGATCGCGGTGGAAAGT
>JAYTAY010000275.1:0-3642 GCA_043737255.1 Luteimonas sp. | reverse complement strand
CTGCCCGCCGGTGTGCGCCTGCGCGGCAGCGCTGGCCGCCCACGGATCGTCTATCAGCCCAACGGCGGCAATGCCGGCGCGAATATCACCTTCACCCTCTGCGACCGCCGCGGCCCCAAGCACGCACTGGCGCTGATCCTGTCCAACGGCGGCCGGCTGCGCAGCGACCGCCCTGCCCCGGCTGCCGCTGCGGCCTGCGCTGCTGGTCTGTGATCGTGAACGCGCTTCAGCCTGCAGATGAAGCGCGCCGCGCTTGATCGTATCGTGCCGGATCATTAGAATGCAGTTTCGCCTGAATAGCTCAGCTGGTTAGAGCACTTGACTGTTAATCAGGGGGTCGTTGGTTCGAGTCCAACTTCGGGCGCCAGATTCAAGAAAACCCGCAACGAGAGTTGCGGGTTTTTTTGTCGTGTCGATAGCGGGCAAATCAGAACGAAGCGAACAAAAAGCCCACTCGATGAGCGGGCCTTTTGTGTTTCAACATTGAGGGCCGAAATTACCAGCAGTAATCAAGCGTACCGGACCCGCTTTTGGTTTTGACGCCGAGACTGTTGATGCTCAAGGTGCCGCAGTCCGTATCTTTGGCCAACTGAAGACCTTGTGGTGTGGCAGTCAGCGTATATGTTCTGGCCGCTACTGCCGTAAGCGCCACGACATAGTGATTGGTCACACCGGTGCCCGCTCCGCAGGGCGGAAGCGCAACGGCCACAGCCGCGAGCGTGCGGTCATAGCGCAGATTGGTGGTGTAGTACCGCTGCATGAAGGTTTCGGCCTCCAGAAGACAGGACTTCGCCGCGCCGCGACGGGTCTTGACCACCGAGTTCTGATACGCAGGATAGGCGATCGCCGCCAATACCGAAATAATCAGTACAACGATGATGACCTCGACCAACGTGAAGCCCGCGGCTCTGCGGCGGTTTGAAAAACGGGGCATGCCATGCGTCATGTTCATCTCCGGATGATTTCGCGCCAAGAGATACGGCCGCCGTACAGGGCCGGATCGAGAGGCGTGGATGCGAGTGTCGCCAGCGACCCGCCGGCAACCAGCAGTTTGTCGAGCAATGCGGGATCGGTGACCATGCCCACGCCGAGGTCGATCGAACCGACCGCGTCCGAACCCAGTTTGTCGCCAGCACCCCCGAAGGTGCCGTCGCGATTGGCATCGAACAAGCCAGTCTTAAGGCTGGTACCCGTGAATGCGTCGATCGCATTAATGTAACCTCGACCCGGCTGACATGGGTTGCCGGTATTGGGGATGGGGATGATGCTCGCCGAAATAAGAACGTTCTTAACCACCTGCTGTTCGCCCACCATCCGTTCACCCTGCTCTTCATTCGTTGGCGGTTGATCCAAGTCGATATACCAGCCCTTACTGTTCGTCGGTAGTATTGAATTCGGCTCGAATGCACGATTGTTACCGCTGACTTGGGCGATGTTGCGCGCGGTCAGACCCGTGCGGGTGACGGACGCGGTCACGGCGATGTCGTCTATCACGCCATACCAAGTCTGAAGCGTCTTGTTGGTGATGTCATTAGCGGTTAAAAAGCGACCGGTGCCGAAGAACACCCAGCGCATATCGGTTGCAGGGTCCACCGCGATGGTCACACCCCCTGTGACCGGATGATCGCCTGCTGTTGTCGGCGCGAACAGTTTTTTGGCGACGTTCCAGGCGGTTTTGCTACTACTGCTGAGATCGAACTTCCAAACATTGCCCTGAAAATCGCCGGCATAAATGGTATCGATCGTGCCGTTCCCATCCTCGTCCCAACCACGTGGCGAGGAGAGGCCGTTGTTGGTGGTGTTACCTGTGCTAAGCCTCTTGATTTCTACACCCGTCCTGAGATCGTAAACGAGCAGCACCGAATCTTCGTTATTACTATTGAGGCCATTCGGCACGATCACGGCAGTGCTGCCGTCGTTGAGCTTGGCGATCAATGGCTTGCCAAGAATCTGGCCCACGTCTGCATCGAAGTTCCCGCTCCTATCCCACAATACTCTGGTAGGGCCAAAGGTCGCAGGATTGGTGACATCAAGCGCGAACAAGCCCTTGCCGCCGCGACCGAGAGTACCGACCAGCACTTTTTGCCCGGTCAATTCGCGATCGGTCGAGACAACGAGCGGACCATCGACAAAGAAACCGTGATTATAGTCGGGCTCGCTGTATTCCTTAAGCTTGACCAGATTGATGCCGCGGGGCACATATGCGAAACGCTCAGCACCACTCGTCCCATCGAACGCATGCAGCATGCCGTCATTGGCGCCAGCGTACACGGTGTCAGCATTTTTGACATAAGTCGGTGAACTATTGACGATCGTACCGAGGAGTGAGGTGCGCTTTCGCAAAATGCGGCCCGTACTGGGTGTCGTATCGGGCTGTTCTTTGCTGCGGTCCCCACGGATGTAATTCGCGACATCTGGCGTAAGCGCGGTGCTCTGCGCGGCGGTCGGAAACGACGTACCAGCTGAACCATTATGGGTATAGATATTACGCGTCGCGAATGCGGGAATGCTCGCAGTCCACAACGTAGTCGCAGTATCAGTGCCAGCTGCAGTCACCGGAAATGCTTTCAGCGCGCCATACCAGCCAAGCGAGAAGTAACTTGCCTGGAACACCTTGGTGCCAGCAGCCGTGGACGTGCCCGTCACCGTGGCATTGGACCCCGAACCTATGCTGTCGGAAATCGCGCGAAGAGCACTGCCCAAACCATCTGCGAACTCTTGCGGATTGCCAGCAGTCACGAACTTACCTCGGCCGTTGACCGACGCATGGAACAGATCGTCGATTGTAGTGATCGTGTTGGCGACAGGTTGCGGCCACACCTTGACGCCGCTGATCAGGTCAGGCAGATCCGTCTTCGGGTCAAGCGTGCCCTTGAGACCGATCGAAATACCGAAGGTCACCATATGCTGCCAGAATGCAATGTTGGTTGCCGAGGTCGGCACCGTGTTAGTCATCACGGTTTCAGGCCGCAGGTCGCGCTTCCAGTAATCCATGGCAACGTCAGCGAGGGTATCGCTCCAGTTGTCCATATATGGGCGTACCGGGGCATAGGTATATGATGCAAGAGGCGGCCGCGTGATTAAAGCGCCGGCCGTGTCGTCACTATTACCGACAACCGTCGCACCGCTGTTCCAATAACCGTCAGTGGTTAAAATTGTGAAGTTCTGGCGGCATTCGTACTGCGAACCGTTCGCCTGTGGACCCCAAGGGCCATTAGCATCCGTTTCCTCGAAATACTGCCCTGCGCGAGTCAGAGCTGGTATCAGCGGGGTGGAATTCGTTGCGCCCGTAGCAAAGAGACGACTGAACCATGTGTCTCGATTAGCGCCGGTGAACTCTCCGTTGCTGGTGGCCACCGGAATTCGAAAAGTTTGATCGGGCAGTCCATTGCCGCCTGCCCAGATCGTGGTGTATCCAACGCGATACTGGTTATCTGCATTGAACACATCCGGATCGTTGAAAGCGTAGCTGGCGCCAGCTTTCGCGACTTTGCTGCGAGTGCGGTGGTACGAAAACCAGTTCGCAAAATTCTGCTTTTCCTGGGCAACGTCGCGGATCACACCGCTCCAATTGAAAGAAGTCTCAGTAGTGCAGGTCGTAAACGCGTTGTCCGCAACTGTCCACACACAACGTCCTGCTGT
>JAYTAY010000274.1:0-3642 GCA_043737255.1 Luteimonas sp. | reverse complement strand
GGCTGGGTTGGCTTCATCAACCCAGCAGCTTCGGCGGCAAGGGCTGGGTTGATGAAGCCAACCCAGCCTCCGGTTACTTCACCCGCTCATGCATCCTGCGCGCGGCCCAACAAACTGTTGCGCCGCCCATATGCCAGATACGCGATCACGCCGAGTCCGTTCCACAGCAGGAACCACAACTGCGTCCGCTGCGGCAGGCTCCAGAACAGATACACACAACCCAGGATCGCGATCGGCCCGACCACCCACGCCAGCGGCGTGCGGAACACGCGCCTGCGATCGGGTTCGCGCTTGCGCAACACCAGCAGGCACACCGACACCGCGATGAACGCCGCCAGCGTGCCGGCGTTGGCAAGTGCGGCGATTTCGTCCAGGCGCGCGACCCCGGCCAGCGCTGCCACCAGCACGGCGGTGAACAGCGTGGTCGCGATTGGCGTGCCGGTGCGCGGACTGACCTTGGACAGGCCGCGCGGCAACAGGCCATCGCGCGACATCACGAAGAAGATGCGGCTTTGTCCGTACAGGAATGCAAGCAATACCGTCGGTAACGCGATCACCGCGGCCGCCGCGATCACTGTCGCGGCCGTGCCCTGGCCGAGTTCGCGCAGGATCAGCGCCAGCGGTTCGGCGCTTTGCCCGAACACCGTGTAGCTCAGCGCGCCCACCGCGGCCAGCGCCACGATCATGTAGATGATGGTGCAGCCGACCATCGAGCCGATGATGCCGATGGCGAGGTCGCGGTCGGGCTTCCTGGTTTCCTCTGCCGCGGTGGAGATCGCATCGAAGCCGTAGAAGGCGAAGAAGATGATCGCCGCGCCCGCCATCACCCCGCGCTCGACGCCATCCACACCCATCGACTTGGCGAACCCGAACGGCATGAACGGATCCAGCCGCGCGGCATCGAAATGCGGCAGCGCAATGGCCACGAACACCGCCAGCGCGATCAACTTCACCACCACCAACACCGCATTGAGGGTCGCGCTGGCGCGCGTGCCCACCATCAGCAGGCCCGCAACCACGAACACGATCAGCACCGCAGGCAGATTGATCAGCCCGCCCGCATGCGATCCCGCCGTGAGCCACACCGGCAAATGCACGCCGAGTCCTTCGAGAAACCCCACCGCATACCCCGACCACCCCACCGCCACCGCGCTGACCACCAGCGAGTACTCCAGGATCAGACTCCAGCCCACGATCCACGCGATGGCCTCGCCCAGTACGACGTAGCTGTAGGTATAGGCGCTGCCCGCGGCCGGCATCATCGTCGCCATCTCCGCATACGCCAGCGCCGCGCACGCGCAGACGATGCCTGCCACCGCGAACGACAACAACACCGCCGGCCCCGCCAGATTCGCGCCAACACCGATCAACGTGTAGATGCCGGTGCCGACGATCGCGCCGATGCCGAGCGCGATCAGGTGCGGCCAGCTCAGGGTCGGGATGAGTCGCCGGCCTTCCTCGTGGACGGTCACCTGATCGATGGATTTACGCCGGAGCCATGTCTGCATCGGGGACCTCGTGTGCGGGTGGGGACACAAGGTGCAGATAGTAGGCTGGGTTGGCTTCATCAACCCAGCAGATGTCTGCTGAAATTGCTGGGTTGAAAGCCAACCCAGCCTGCGAGCTCTCCTCTGAGTTGCCGAGACGCGTCCGGCTACACTGCTGCAATGACTGAAACTTCGTTGCTTATTGTTTTATTGATCGCCGTGACCGTGGTGATCGTGTTGCTGCTGATCATGCTGATGCGCAAGCCGGATAGGCGTCTGGAGCAGACCCTGCGTGACGAACAGCGGGATGGTCGTGGCGAATTGCGGCAGCAGCTGGAAGGTATGTCATTGGCGCAGGAGCAGCGCATCGAAGGCTTCGGATTGCGGTTGAATGATCTGACCGCGCGCAACGACCAGCAGCAGACGGTATTGCGCGAAGCGCTGAACGAAGACGCGCGCAAAGCACGGACCGAAAGTGCAGAGTTGCAGCGGCGCGCAGCCGACACTATCGGCCAGCGGCTGACCGAGCTGACGCAGCGCAACGAGCTGCGCATCGGCGAGATGCGCACCACGCTGGAACAGAAGCTGCGCGAGCTGCAGGTCGACAATGCCGCCAAGCTGGAACAGATGCGCGCGACCGTCGACGAGAAACTGCAGACCACGTTGGAAACACGCCTCGGCGAATCGTTTCGCCTGGTGTCGGAACGACTTGAACAGGTGCAGCGCGGCCTCGGTGAGATGCAGCAACTGGCCACCGGCGTCGGCGATCTCAAGCGCGTTCTGACCAACGTCAAGACTCGCGGCACCTTCGGCGAAGTGCAGCTAGGTGCGTTGCTGGAACAGGTGCTGACGATCGAGCAGTACGACACCAACTGCATCACCGTGCCGGGCAGCAACGAGCGCGTCGAGTACGCCGTGAAACTGCCGGGTTCGCACGCTGACAAGCCCGTCCGGTTGCCAATCGACGCCAAATTTCCACGCGAAGATTACGAGCGTCTTATGGATGCGCAGGATCGCGTCGATGTCGAAGCGGTGGCTGCATCATCGGCGGCGCTCGAACGCCAAGTCAGAGTCGAAGCCCGGCGCATCCGCGATAAGTACCTCGCACCCCCGCACACCACAGATTTCGCATTGCTGTTCCTGCCAACCGAGGGTCTGTACGCGGAAGTCCTGCGACGGCCCGGTCTGTTCGATAGCCTGCAGCGCGAATTTCGGGTCACCCTGGTCGGACCGACAACGTTGCTGGCGTTGCTCAACAGCCTGCAAATGGGCTTCCGCACGTTGGCCATCGAGCATCGTTCGAGCGAAGTCTGGCAACTGCTGGGCACTGTCAAAGCCGAGTTCGGCAAGTTTGCCGGCATTCTTGAAAAAACCGACACGCAGCTGGAAACGGTGCGCAACAGTTTGAAAGCCGCCGGCGTGCGCACGCGTGCGATCGAAAAACAATTGAAGGGTGTGGAGACGTTGCCCGGGACGGAGGCACAGCCATTGATAGGCGAGGACTCTCTAGACGATAGCGCGCAAGAGTAAACCGCAACTCACAACCCTCAGCCTCCCGGGCTCCCCGGAATGATCGGCATCACGTCAGACGGGACCGTCGGGTTGTCTTCTTCCTCGCGCAGGTAATCCGGCAGGCCGTCGTCCTCGCCTTCGACCCGGCGGTCGCCGACGATCTGGTAGTTGCGGCGTTGCATCCACGCGTCGCGGAACAATGCGTATTCGTCGGTGGCGCCTTCGCGCATCGCGTCGACCGACATCAGCTGCGTGCGCACATCAACCAGCTGCAGGCCCTGCAGGAACACGCGGACTTTGTCTTCCTCGATCGGACGGATGGGCGACAACGGTGCATCGCCGACCAGGCCTACGACGTCGCGCACGGTGCGCGGGCCGAACAACGGCAGCTCGACGTAGCGCGATTTCTTCCAGCCCCAGACGCCGAGCGTCTGGCCGAAGTCCTCGCTCTTGTTGGGCAATTTGAATTTCGTGGCGGGGTCGAAAAAGCCGGCGACGCCGATCGTGGCGTTGACCGCGAAACGCACAATTGACTGGCCGGCCTGCTTTGGCTTGCCTTGCAGCAAGGCATTGAGCGAGCTGGCCGGCTGGCCGAGATTGCTGAAGAAATTTCCGACACCAAGGCGCACCGGACGCGGCACGA
>JAYTAY010000273.1:0-3642 GCA_043737255.1 Luteimonas sp. | reverse complement strand
TGTCAAACCCGGCGCGCGTTACGTGGTCTTCCACTGCTTTGACGATTTGAGCAACAACGGCAGCCGCTATTACGAAAGCATCGATCTGCTCGATGCCTACCACCCGCAGACCATCGTCGCGCACACGCTCAACGGCGCGCCGATCCCGATTGCCAATGGCGCGCCGGTACGCATGCGCATCGAACGCAAACTCGGTTACAAGCAACCCAAGTACGTCCACACCATCGAGTTGGCCGATGCGTATGCAGGGTTCGGGGCGGGCAAGGGCGGCTATTGGGAAGACCAGGGCTACGACTGGTATGGTGGCATTTGAGCGGCAATGAACGTGTCGATGTTCGGTGCCGCAGAATAGGGATCCCACCTTCAGGCGGAGTCTGGCCCCATGAATGCATCCTGGTTTACCAGACTGGCGAAGTCCGCGTCGCGATTTACAGGGCGTCCGCTCTGTTTCGGTCTCGCAGCAGGCACGATCGGTGTGTGGCTGGTCACAGGGCCATTGTTCCAGTTCAGCGATACCTGGCAACTGGTGATCAATACCGGCACCACGATCGTCACCTTCCTGATGGTATTTCTGATCCAGAACACCCAGAACCGTGATACGCAGGCGTTGCAGATCAAGCTCGACGAACTGATCCGTGCCACGCGCGGGGCGCACAACGCGCTGCTCGATCTTGAAGAGCTGGAAGAGCACGAACTCCAGGAATTCCAGGATCGTTACGAAGCCCTTGCCAGGAAAGCGCGCGAGTGTGGCGTCCAAGGCGAAGACGAGTCCGGCACGCCCGAAGTCGATGAGCGCCACACGGGAGCAAGTGCCTAGCACCCGGGTTTCACCGGAATTCAACCGCTCCCTGTCTAGTCTGACGATACCGCGACAGGAGTTTGGCATGAACAACGCAGCGAAAAAGATCGCCATCCTCGCCACGGACGGCTATGAACAATCGGAATTGATGGAGCCTCGCCAGCGCTTGAAAGACGCAGGCTTCCAGGTCGATGTCATCTCGTTGCGCGAAGGCGAGATCCGCGGCTGGAAAGGCAAGGACTGGGGCGACAGCGTCAAGGTCGATGTCCTGCTTGCCAATGCCAATGCCGGGGATTACGCGGCACTGGTATTGCCGGGTGGCGTGATCAATCCGGACAAGCTGCGCATGGAGCTGTCCGCCATCGATTTCATCAAGTCATTCGATTCCGCGGATAAACCGATCGCCGCGATCTGCCACGGTCCTTGGCTATTGGTGGAGTCCGGGCTCGCCAGGAATCGCGACGTGACTTCATGGCCATCGCTGCGCACCGATCTCGAAAATGCCGGTGCGAAGTGGCGCGATGCGGAAGTCGTGCGGGACAGGAACATCATCACCAGTCGCAAGCCGGACGACATTCCTGCATTCACGCAAGCAGTGATCGACGCCGTTGGCTGATCGGTGTCATGCGCTGGTGTTGTCGTAACTGACTTTGATAATCGCGTAACGCACGATGCCGCTGGGCAGTGTCGCCTCGAATTCGTCATCGACCCGCTTCTTCAACATTGCCCGCGCCAGCGGTGAATCGACGCTGATGTAGCCCAACTTGGCGTCGGTCTCATCGGGGCCGACGATGCGATAGCGCAGCATGTCGCCGTTGCCAAGATTCTCCACAATCACCGACGCGCTGAAGAACACCGCGGCTGGATCGGTGGGTGTGGTTTCGATCACATGCAGCGCTTCCAGCCGCTTCGACAGATACCGCACCCGCCGGTCAATCTCGCCAAGCTGCTTCTTGCGATACGTGTACTCGGCGTTCTCGGAGCGGTCGCCTTCGGCCGCCGCAGCGGCCAGGGCCTTGACCACGTCGGGGCGCCTGATGCGCCACAACGTATCGAGTTCCGACTTCAACCGCGCATGGCCTTCACGCGTGATCAACGCGGTGCTTTTCTCGGAAGGCGGGCGCCAGCGTCCCAATTACTTTGCGGCGCCTTTGCGTTGCAGGCTCATGTCACCGTCGAGGGCTCGGATTTCATTTTTCGACACGACCGAGTACGTCTGGTCGCTTTCGGTTTTGCTGTTGGGGTCGAGCAGCAGTTGCGAGCCCCGTGAATCCGCCGTCCACGTACCATCGGACATGACATCCCCCATCTTCGACGCGTAACTGCCATCCGCGTTGAGCGTGATGCTGCTGCCATCCGCGCCAAAGGTACCTGCAAACGCTTTCATCATGAAAGGCTCTTCCGCGGCGATTTGCATGGGTGCATCGGCCTTCATGCCGGCATCTGGCGCGGCCGCCGTTTCAGCGGGAGCCGGGTCGGCAACGGGTGTCACGACCTCCGGTTCAGCAGTGCGATTGCAGGCTGCCGCGAACACGAGACAGGCCATGGCGATTGCGATTGACTTGTTGATCATGATCGATTGACTCCGCTTGGTTGATGTGCGGTCAACGACCGCCAAGAATACTGCCGAGCACGCCGCGGACAATACGATTGGTCACGGTGCGCGCAGCCTGCTTGCTCGCTGTTTCGATCACGCCCTGACGGCGCTTGGTACCCCACATCCACTCGTTGATTTTCTGGCCGATGCCGCCCTGCAGCGCATCTTCTTCGCGGGATTTCGCCGCAGGGGCTTGCGTCTTCGCGGCCGCACTTTCTGCGCGTATGGCCAGCATTTCCGACGCGGATTCACGATCGACGGCCTTGTCATATTTACCGCCGACCGGGCTGCCCACGCGCACCTGCGCACGTTGCGCCTCGGTGATCGCGCCCATCCGGCAACGCGGCGGTGCAATCAACGTACGCTCGACCGGCATCGGGACGCCTTTGTCCTGCAGCGTCGACACCAGCGCCTCGCCGACGCCGAGCTGCGAGATTGCCTCGACCACGTCGAGTTTTGGATTGGCGACGAAGGTTTCCGCTGCGGTCCTGACCGCTTTCTGGTCGCGCGGCGTGAATGCACGCAGGGCATGCTGAACGCGATTGCCCATCTGGCCGAGGATTTCATCGGGCACGTCGTCAGGGAACTGCGAACAGAAATACACGCCGACGCCTTTGGAGCGGATGATCCGCACCACTTGTTCGACGCGCTGCCGCAATGCGGGCGGTGAGTCGTCGAACAGCAGATGCGCCTCGTCGAACACGAACACGAGCTTGGGTTTGTCCAGGTCACCGACTTCCGGCAGCGCCTCGAACAATTCCGACAACAACCACAGCAAAAAAGTCGAATACAGTCGCGGCTTCAGGATCAACTGGTCGGCGGTGAGGATGCCGATGACGCCACGGCCGTCCTGCGTGGTGCGCATCAAATCACTGAGTTCCAGCGCGGGTTCGCCGAAGAACATCTCGCCGCCTCCCTGTTCCAGTCGCAACAGCGAACGCTGGATCGCCCCGATGGATTGACTGTTGACCAGACCGTATTCGGTGGAAATATCCTTGCGCTCGTCGGCCACCAGGCCGAGCAGGGCGCGCAGATCCTGCAGGTCGAGCAGCAGCAGGCCGCGGTCATCAGCCAGCTTGAAGACGATATCCAGCACGCCGCCTTGCGTGTCGTTGAGTTCGAGCATGCGCGACAGCAGTGTCGGTCCGATTTCGCTGACCGTGGCGCGTACCGGGTGGCCCAGCTTGCCGTACAGATCCCAGAAGATCACCGGATTGGCTTCGGACTTGTAATCGGGGATGCCGAT
>JAYTAY010000272.1:0-8427 GCA_043737255.1 Luteimonas sp. | reverse complement strand
CGCCGGAAATGGACATGGTCATCACCGTCTGCGACAACGCCGCCGGCGAAGCGTGTCCGGTCTGGCTTGGGCATCCAGCGTTGGCGCATTGGGGCGTGCCCGATCCGGTCGCCGTCGAAGGCAATGAGGATGTCCGCAAGCGCGCGTTCGTGGCCGCGTTCGCCACGCTGCGCCGACGCGTCGAACTGCTGCTGGCTTTACCGCTGGACAAGCTCGATCGCCTCGCCGCCGAAGCAAAGCTGCGCGAGATCGGCCAGGTCGGCAGCGAATGAGCGCACCGCGTCGCGTCTTCGCGGAATTCCTCGGCACGATGCTCCTGCTGGTGACCGTGATCGGTTCCGGAATCATGGCCGTGCGCTTGTCGGGCGGCAACGACGGTATCGCCCTGCTCGCCAACACCTTGGCGACGGTGGGCAGCCTCTACATCCTGATCGAGGTGTTCGGCCCAATCAGCGGCGCGCACATGAACCCCGCGGTGAGCCTGGTCATGGCCGCACGCGGCGATCTGCGCAAGTCACTGTTGCCGTCCTACATTGTCGCGCAACTCGCGGGCGCGGCATGCGGGGCGTGGCTGGCGCATGCGATGTTCGAGTTGCCGATCCTGCAGTGGTCGACCAAGCTGCGCGACGGACCCGCGCAATGGCTCGCCGAAGGTGTCGCCACGGCCGGTTTGTTGCTGGTGATCCTGCGCGCGCCGCCGTCGCGGGTGGCCGCGATGGTGGCGGCCTACATCGGCGCTGCGTACTGGTTCACCGCATCGACCTCATTCGCCAATCCCGCCGCCGCATTCGGGCGCATGTTCAGCGACACGTTCGCGGGGATCGCGCCGTCGAACGTGCCCGGGTTCGTGGTCGCGGAGTTGATCGGCGCGGGCATCGGCGTCGCCATCCATCGCTTGCTGGGTCCACCACAATCCTTGCCTTTGAGTGAAACAGCATGAAAGCCGATCCATCCATCACCATCTATCACAACCCCGCGTGCGGCACGTCCCGCAACACGCTGGCACTGATCCGCAACAGTGGCGTCGAACCCACCGTCATCGAGTATCTGCAGACGCCGCCGGATGGCGACACGCTGCGAGGTCTGATCGACGCCATGGCCGTCCCCGTTCGCGACGTGTTGCGCGAAAAAGGCACGCCGTATGCCGAGTTGCAGCTCGGTGATCCATCGTTGCCGGATGATGCGTTGATCGATGCGATGCTGATGCATCCGATCCTGATCAACCGTCCGATCGTGGTCACACCGCTCGGCACGAAGTTGTGCCGGCCATCCGAAGCGGTGCTGGACATTCTTTCTTCACCGCAACTGGGCGCGTTCGCCAAGGAAGATGGCGAGTTGGTGATCGACGACCAGGGACGCCGTCTTGTCTGACGTCTCCGCAAACCTTCCCAACGTGGAGGGCGCGTTGTTCGAGCGGCCTGCGATCGATCGATTCAACGCGCTTGGCGCCTCTGCGCATCCACCACGCATGCTGCTGCTATACGGCTCGCTGCGCGTGCGCTCCTACAGCAAGCTGCTGGCGCTGGAAGCACAACGGTTGCTGCAGGCCATGGGCGCCGACACACGCGTGTTCGATCCGGCTGGCCTGCCGCTGCCGGATGCGGCTCCGGACACGCATCCCAAGGTGCAGGAATTGCGCGGTCTGGCGCAATGGTCCGAAGCGATGGTGTGGGTTTCGCCCGAACGGCACGGCGCGATGAGCGGCATCATGAAGGCGCAGATTGACTGGATCCCGTTGAGCCAGGGATCAGTCCGTCCGACGCAGGGCAAAGCACTGGCGGTGATGCAGGTCTCGGGTGGATCGCAATCCTTCAACGCCGTGAACCAGTTGCGGATCCTTGGCCGCTGGATGCGGATGTTGACGATCCCCAACCAGTCGTCGGTGCCCAAGGCGTTCCTGGAATTCGACGACGCTGGTCGCATGAAGCCGTCGCCGTACTACGACCGCGTCGTGGACGTAATGGAAGAATTGCTGAAGTTCACGCTGCTTACGCGCGACGTCGCGCCTTATCTGGTGGACCGCTACAGCGAACGCAAGGAAAGCGCAGCCGAATTGTCGAAACGCGTGAATCTGCGTGCGATCCAGTGATGCAAGCCGTCCTCAGCGCGGCGTGCGCCAGCCGATGGCCAGCGTGAAATTCCGCCCTGCTCCCGGCTCGAAGAACCGTTCATTGCCTTCGTTGACGATGACCGACCCGACGTAGTCGCGGTCGAACAGGTTGTCGACGCGCGCAAATCCGTGCCAGCCGCTTGGGTGTCCGCGCCATTCGAGCCGCGCGGAGAATCGCGCGTAACCAGGCGCGGAATCGCTGTTGCGATCGTCAGTGGCGATACTGTCGCTGACGCGTGCTTCGATCGCTACGCCGAAGCGATCGCTGCGATCGCGCCACGCAAGTTCGCCGAACCCGTCCGCGCGCGGAATGCCCGGGATGCGATTGCCTGCGGCGACTGTGCGCGTCGTGGTCTGTGCGCCGGTCGCGACAAGAAAGGAAAACGTTTCGACGAATCGCGCGCGGATCGCGTTCGCTGCCAGTGAATACGACCACTGGCTGCCGAGTGTCCCGGCAAGGCCGGCTTCGATGCCATCGCGACGCGTGCGCCCGGCATTGGCGAAGCTTGCGCGACCGCCACGGCTCAGGGCCGGCACGATCTCGTCTTCGCCATCAATGCGATACGCCGTGATGCTGGCGTCGGCCGCCGCGAAGCGCCAACGCGTGCCGACTTCCGCCGACACGACGTGCGCAGGCGACAGGCTGCGATTGAAACCTGCAGCGCCATCGGGACGGTAAGCCAGCTCGGTGATGGTCGGCGTCTCGAAGCCGCGTCCGACGCTGGCGAAGATTTCACCATTGTCGAAAGCGCGTGCGACACCAAACGACGCTGCAGTTTCGCTGTAATCGAACCGGCCGCTGTCGTCAGCGTTGCCCGGCGCAATGAAATGATCGTCTGAGGCGAATGTGAGACGGGCATGACGCACGGCACCCAACAAGGTCCACTGATCCGCTGGATGCCAGTCGCCGATCAGGAACGCGTCGCGATTGCGCACGCGGTTGTCCTCGTCGCGACGCAAACGGCCGCGCACGCCCAGCAAACCGCCGACGAAGTTTTCGTAGCCACGCCGCGTTTCGTCGAGTTGTCCCGCTTCAATCCCGATGACCACGGCGCCATGCGCGCCGCTCCAGCGATGTCCCACATCAATACCGCCCGACCGACGCCCCAGGTCGATCACACCACCGGAATTGCTCGCCGGTATCTGCGCGCCGACCGGCAACGCCAGGAATTGCACGATCTCGCGCCGGATGCCGTATCCGCCGATCCAGAACTCGCGGCCCGTCGCGTATTCGCGTTGCCAGCGCAGGCCGACCTGGTGGTTCTCGATGCTCTTGCGCGTGTCGAACAGCAGTGCCGCCGGATCGATGCCGTGCGGATCGCGCTGCCACTGCGCGCGCGTCAAACCGAGCGGGTCCTGCGTCTGCGGTTGCGACAGCGCATTCAGCACAACCCGCACGGATTCGCCCGTACGCGGCGACCATTGCGCGAGCGCATTGAACTGCGAGCGTTCCGCCGCACTCTGCGGGCGCTCGCCATCGGTCGCGAACCGGCTGCCCAGCACCCGCCAGCGCCACGCCGCGTTTGCGCTTGCCCCATCAAGGCGCAGCGCGGCGCGGTAGGCATCATCGCTGGCGATCCAGCCATCCAGCGCAACACTGGAGGCGCCCTCAAGATCGGTCGACGCGATGATCGCGCCACCGGCGGCATTGCCGTATTGCAACGCCAGCGGCCCGCGCAACACTTCGATGCGGTCGAGCGAGCCCGGCGAAAAATTACCGGCCTGCCCCTGCCCGTCCGCCGCCGACGACGGAATGCCATCGACGATCAGCTTGATGCCGCGGATTCCGAACGTCGAACGCGCGCCGAACCCCCGGCTCTGGATCTGCAGGTCCTGCGCATAGTTCTGTCGGTCCAGCACGGTGATGCCGGGCACGCGCGCAAGCGATTCGGACAGGCTGACCTGCCGCTGTCCGTCGCGCAGAGTGTCGCCGTTGATCACGGACACAGCGCCTGGAAATTCGGAGAGTGGACGCGCGCTGCCAACCACTTCGACCGTATCCAGCGTCCTGGCATCACGCGCGTCCTTGTCCGATGCAACGGTTTGCGCTGAGGCCGCAACGGGAGTCATCACGATCAGGGACAACACCATCGCGTGCCATCGCGCCAGGTGCGCGCCAGTGGTGCGCCGATTGCAGGTCATGGCGAAGGATAATCGGATTGGCCGTACATCAATCGTTCCTGGACTTGGGCCTGCGATCGAAACATTGGCGCCCGGCACCGTGCAGCCACTCATCGTCGCTCCATGGCTCGCCGTGTTTCGATGCCTGGGCAGTGTCGGTGGCGAACACCGCGCACAGTTGAAACGTCCGATCGCCAGTCATCCGGTAGACATAAGGCACGCCATCAGCGGGATCGACAATCGACAGGTAGCGGCCGGGCTGGGTAGCGAGGGCGCCCAGGGTTGGCGGCAGGGTCTTGTTTGTGTTCACGTAACTCCCGACCGCATCGACGATGCGATCGAGGTCGCGCACGCGTCTTTCATCCAGTCGCAGGTCGCGCTGTGCCGAAGGCGATCCCAGCGTCGATATGCCCACCACCAACGTCGCCACGACCACCAGGCCGGCGCCGATCATCAGCCAGCGTCCGATCCTGGCCTCGTTCATGCCTCTCGCTCCTCGCGACGCAGGTCCCAGAGGTAGTAGCCGAAGATCGTGCCGGCAATGACGGCGGCCACCAGCACTTTGAGCACGAAGCGCACCGTCAGCTCACCGCCGAGCAGGTTGTAGACGAGGGTGATCATGTCGCCAATCAGCACACCGGCCGCGACGAACAGTGTGAGATAGGTCAGCCAGCGCCGCACCGCCGAAAGCCGCTTCACCGGACTCCGCGCGAGTTCCCTGGACAGATGGCGTGCGACATACGCGAACACTGGGAACGCGATGATCACCGACGCGATTGACCAGCGCATGGAGCGACCGTAATCGCGGCCGAATTGGGTTTCAGCCGGATCGGGAAAGGCGCGATTGATAAGGTCGAACAGCAGGCTGCCGAGGTGCCAGGCGGCAACGTAGAGCGTCGCGAACAGGACCAGGTACAGGAACGCTTCGCGCGCAGAGAGGTAAGGCCGCGGTTTGGGCACGGGAATTGGAAACTGGACGTCGGCATAAACATTCAGCGCACTTCGCGTCTGTTCTGCCGGCCAACCCGCCGAGGTCAACGCATTTTCGATTGCTTCTTTTGAAGACCCGCGTGCCAGTGCTTCGCGCACGAACAATTCAAGATCCTGGGTTCCCGAGGCCACGGCATTTTCCTTTCCGGTTTTTTACGATCGTCCGAATCTAGCAGGTGCCCATCCGATGAACCAATACGCTGGGTCGTTCGTCGGTCGAGGGCGCAGAGTTCGTAGGCTGGGTTGGCGTCATCAACCCCAGCCGTTGTCCGCAAGGAGCGCTGGGTTGGTGACCCCAACCAGCCTGCGGTCCTGGGCATGACGCTTACAATCCCTGCCTGCTTTCCCCGGAGCCAACCATGTCCCTCGCAATCTCGAAAGTTCCTGTCCCCGTCAACGAACCGGTAAAAAGCTACGCGCCCGGATCGCCGGAGCGCGCGAGCCTCAAGGCGACACTGGCGCGGATGTCTGCCGAGACCATCGAGATGCCGCTGGTCATCGATGGCAAGGACGTGCGCACCAGCAAGCTTGGCCAGGCGGTGATGCCGCATCGTCATGCGCATGTGCTCGGCGATTTCCACCAGGGCGGCGAAGCGGAAGTGCAGATGGCCATCCGCGCCGCGCTGCGCGCGCAGAAGGACTGGGCGAATCTTCCGTGGGAAGCGCGTGCGTCGGTGTTCCTGAAAGCCGCCGACTTGTTGCAAGGACCCTATCGCGACGTGATCAATGCGGCGACGATGCTCGGCCAGAGCAAGACCTGTCATCAGGCCGAGATCGACAGCGCGTGCGAGCTGATCGACTTCTTCCGCTTCAACGTTGCGTTCTACGAGCAGTTGCTGCGCGAGCAGCCGCAAAGCTCGCCTGGTGTCTGGAACCGGCTGGAGCATCGACCGCTGGAAGGCTTTGTGTTCGCGGTCTCGCCGTTCAACTTCACCTCCATCGCCGGCAACCTGCCGACCGCGCCGGCGTTGTGCGGCAACACGGTGATCTGGAAACCGGCCAGCACCTCCGTCTACAGCGCGCACTTTTTGATGAAGTTGTTCAAGGAAGCCGGCCTGCCCGATGGCGTGATCAACCTGGTCTCCGGCAGCGGCGCGGCGATCGGCGATCCGGTACTGAAGAACAAGAACCTGGCCGGCATCCACTTCACCGGCTCGACCAGGGTGTTCCACCAGATGTGGCGCGCGGTCGGCGACAACATCGACAAATACACGAGTTATCCGCGCCTGGTCGGCGAAACCGGCGGCAAGGATTTCATCCTCGCGCACGCCAGCGCCGATCCGGTCGCGCTGGCCACCGCGATCACCCGTGGCGCGTTCGAATACCAGGGTCAGAAATGTTCCGCTGCCAGCCGCGTGTACGTGCCGAGCAACCTGTGGCCGCAGGTCAGGGACCTGCTGGTCGCGCAGGTCGAGAGCATCAGGATGGGTGACGTGTCGGACTTCTCGAACTTCATGGGCGCGGTGATCGACGCGTCGAGCTTCAAGACGCAGAAGGCCGCGATCGACGAGGCGAAAACATCCAGCGACGCAACGATCCTGGTGGGCGGGCAGTACGACGATTCAGAAGGCTGGTTCGTGCGGCCGACCGTCATCGTCACCACCAATCCGGCCTATCCCACGCTCTGTGACGAACTGTTCGGCCCGGTGCTTACGCTGCACGTGTACGACGAATCAAAGTGGATCGAGACGCTTGATATCGTCGATCGCACCAGCCCGTACGCGCTGACCGGCGCGATCTTCGCGCAGGACCGCTACGCGATCCAGCAAGGCCTCGATCACCTGCGCAACGCTGCCGGCAATTTCTACATCAACGACAAACCCACCGGCGCGGTGGTTGGCCAGCAACCCTTCGGTGGCGCCCGCGCGTCGGGTACTAACGACAAGGCCGGCTCAATCCTCAACCTGCTGCGCTGGATCAGCCCGAGGAGTATCAAGGAGACGTTTGTGCCGGCAACGGATTATGGGTATCCGTTCATGGAAGATGGAAAGTCGTGATCGTTCGCAGGCTGGGTTGGCTTCATCAACCCAGCTGTGATCGCCAGATGTACTGGGTTGATGAAGCCAAACCAGCCTACGGTTCTGCCCCGCAGCGTCCGCACGCCGTGGGTGCCGTTCATTCCGATCGTCGAGATCGGGTTTTCGCTGTGAGGGAAATCTCTTAATCGCGACGCGCCATCTAAGCCGCGGATCGAGACCCTCCTACAAATCACGGAATGCGTAGGCGGTTCTTGACCCGGCTTATGACCTTGACGAGTAACGGCATGAAACCCGTCCCCACCAATCGCCTACCTTTTTGCATTCGCTTCACATAAAAACGGCGGTGCCCAGGCACCGCCGTGATCCTTGCGTTACGTTTTGTCGGTCAAAGATCAGCGTCACCAGGGATGGCGTGAGCCAGATACGGGAACCTGTCGAAGAAATCAAACGCCGAACCGGCCGCCCCATCGGTGAACGGAATCTCGCGCGACGGAGCCTCGGCATCGGTCAACAGGGCACCCATAGCAACGCGCAAGGTGATGTCGACCACGTCGTCACCAGGGCGGCGTCCGTTCGGGAAGCCGGCATTATCCCCGGCCAGTACGCCGAGGTTATTCTGTGTTGCAGCTGGCCTTGGCGCAATTGAAGTGTGCAACCGCAACATTTCAGCGGGTCTCACCGTGCCGGCGGGCTTGTTCAGTCCGGTAATACCGGTCAAGAACACTTCCACCAGATCCGTACGCGGAAACTTGTTTGGGGCAAACACGGGGAACAGAGTCTCGATCAGCTCCGGAAGCACGGGATTGGTGACATAAGTAGCAAACTGAGCATCGTCGATTGGACGCGATGCGTTGAATTTGTCCTTGTCTGGCAGGCCAATAATGACTTCGTTGACCAAAGGCATGCCCAAGCGGGAGACATTGGGGCCGGGGATACCACCGGCTTCCGTAGCCGCGTTAGACCATACCCCAATCACCGGATCGCCACTGCGCGCGAGGCAGCTAATCGGAATCTCCAATGCAATGCTGGTGATCTTCTTGTCGAACAGGTCGTTGCGATCGCTATTGCGTGTGATGGGAGGATTGATGTTGATCAGGTCGAAGATCTCACCCGCAGCAAAGAAGAACCCTTCCTTCTTCTGCCCGACAAAGACTTTGCCGGCCCCACCGCAGCCGTCATAGCTCAGCAGCCCGATATGCGCATCGGAACAACGGGGATAATTGGGAA
>JAYTAY010000271.1:0-3658 GCA_043737255.1 Luteimonas sp. | reverse complement strand
GTGTTTTGTCGCAAGCGAATGCGCGTGATTCGCGTTTCGTCATGCGCTGGTGCGCGGCGCTACAGTCGCCGCATCCAAACGATCCGGAGTGCGGTGATGAAAGGCGATGCGAAGGTGATCGAGCACCTCAACAAGGCGCTCTACAACGAGCTCACCGCGATCAACCAGTATTTCCTGCATGCCAAGATGTTGAAGAACTGGGGCTTGAAGGAACTCGCCGATCACGAGTACCACGAGTCGATCGACGAGATGAAGCACGCCGACAAGCTGGCCGAGCGCATCCTGTTTCTGGAAGGCCTGCCCAATTTCCAGGCGTTGGGCAAACTGCGTATTGGCGAGAATCCTCGCGAGTTGCTCGAATGCGATCTGGCGCTGGAACTGGAAGCGCTGCCGACGCTCAGGAATGGCATCGTCGACTGCGAGAACGTCAACGATTACGTCACCCGGCAGTTGTTCGCCGACATCCTGGCTTCCGAGGAAGAACACATCGACTGGATCGAAACCCAGCTCGACCTCATCAACCGCATCGGCGAGCAGAACTACCTGCAGAGCAAGATGGAAGAGTGATGCTCAGGCCGGGTGCGTGATCGCCGCCGCGTGCATGCGGGCGGTCAGGACTGGGCGCGCGCGGTCGAATTCCGCGATCACCACGGCAACCGCTGCGGCGGGCCGCTCCAGGGTTTCCTGACGGGCTTCCAGTTCGATGCGCTTGGCCGCTTCCGACAATGCCTCGGCGCCGAGGTTGGCGCTTGAGGATTTGAGGCTGTGTGCGAGTTCGCGCAGCAGCGGCAGGTCCGGCACTTCCGCCGCGGTTTTCATTTGCGCGATCAGGCGCGGCGTATTGTCGAGATAGGTCGCGATGATGTGGCCGACGCCGGGACCGATGACCGCTTCCAGTTCGTCGAGGGTGGCTGCGTTGATCATGGGCACCGGCTCCGTGGGGGTGTACGCATGTGCCTCTGGCGCAGCGCTCGCTGCGAGGCTGGCAGCGGGAACGCGCTCGGACAGCCAGCGCGACAGGCAATCATCCAGTTGTGCGCGCGTGACCGGCTTGGCAAGGTAGTCGTCCATGCCGGCGTCGAGGCATTTCTGCCGATCGCCGGCCATCGCATTGGCGGTCATCGCCACGATCGGGAGCCGTTGCGTGCTGCGTGCCGCCGCTTCGGTTTCGCGCCAACGCCGTGCGGCGCTGTAACCATCTACGACCGGCATCTGGCAATCCATCAACACCAGGTCGTAACGCGAATGCGCCATTTTCTGCAGCGCAATTTCGCCGTTGACCGCGGTGTCGCAGCCAAGACCCAGAACTTTCAACAATTCCTGCGCAACCAGCAGATTGACCGGGTTGTCTTCCACCAGCAGCAACCGCCCCTCCCACAGGCGTTTGTGGACTGCGGCACCTTCGCCACGACGCACGACCTGCGGCACGTCCGTGATTTGTTTGGACGCCGCCGGAGGCGCCATCGCCAGCATGGCGCGTAATTCGCCATCGGCGACGTGGCGTGGCAGGAAGGCGACATCTGCATGCCTGAGCACGCTCGGGATGTCGTCGTCGCCAAACAGGCAGACCAGCCGCACATCGCCATACAGCGCCTGATGCTCCAGATTGCGTTGCAGTGCGACGGCCGTGCCGCGCATGCCGTTGAGATCGGCCAGCACGATCGAGTATTGCCAGGGCGCACCTTGTGCCGCGGCGGTGCGTAGCCGATCGAGCGCTTCGTGAACTGTGTCCACGGCGGTGACCCGCAGCCCCCAGTTCGGCAACAGCATGGTCAAGCGACGGCGCAGCGTCTCGTCAATGCTCAGCAGCAGCAAGCGTGCGCCGTTGGAGTCATCGGCGCGTGCGTTCAAATCACCCTGCACCTTGGTCAGCGGAATCTCGAAGTGGAACGTGGCGCCGGCGCCCGCAACCGAATGGACGCCGATGCGCCCGCCCATCAGATCGACGATGCGCTTGCAGATCGCCAGTCCCAGACCGGTGCCACCGTAAAGCCGGGTCGTGGAGGCGTCGGCTTGCGCAAACGCAGTGAACAACTGCGTTTGCGCAAGGTCGGTAATGCCGATGCCGGTGTCGCGAATCTCGAATCGCAACAGGTGCTGGCCAGCATTTTCGCCCAGGCGCTTGACCGAAACGCTCACCGAGCCCTGCTCGGTGAACTTGACCGCATTGCCGATCAGGTTGCCAAGCACCTGCCGCAGGCGCACCGGATCGCCGCGCACCGGCAAGCGCACTGCCGGGTCGAGATCCAGGTACAACCGCAGTCCCTTGATGTCGGCGGGTTGGCGCATCCATTGCGTCACGTCCTCGAGCAACTCTCGAAGATTGAAGACAGTGCTTTCCAGCTCGAGGCGATTCGCCTCCAGCTTGGAATAGTCGAGAATGTCGTCGACGATGCGCAGCAACTGCTGGGATGACGCGTAAGCGGTGCGGACCAGGTCGCGCTGGTTCTGCGGCAGCTGCATGGACAGCAGTAGGTCGAGCATCGGGATCACGCCATTCAACGGCGTGCGGATTTCATGGCTCATCGTGGCCAGGAATTCGCCCTTGGCCAGCACCGCGGATTCGGCGGTGTGCTTGGCTTGCTGCAACTGCTGTTCGAGTTCCTGGTGGCGGCGTATCTCGCGTTGCAGCGCATCGACTTCGGCGCGGCCGCGGTCGGCATGCTGCGCGCGCGCCTTGAACTCGACGTCGTGCTTGCGCAACGACAGCACGATGGCTATCACCCCGAACAACGCCAGCAATACCAGCACCAGCGCAGCCAGGCGCCATGTGCCGAGACCTGCCTGGTCCATGGCCAACGCGATCGCGGCGCCGGCCGCGGCGCCTAGTGCCAGCCAGCGCGCGAAGACCGGCGATTGATTCGATCCAGACACGATTACAGCACCGCGCTTTGGAAATCGAACTCCAGGTCGTCGCTGGCGCCCTGCACCAGATTGCCCTGGATGTAATCGATGCCGCTCATCCACAACGTGGCGGCCGCTTGCGGCTCTTCGATCTGATGGCCGATGACCTGCAATCCGAGTCGATGGGCATAGTCGATGACGCTGCGCATCTCGTCGCGCAACGCGGGCGCAGCATTTGCATCGGAGTAGCGCGACGACAACCGCAGGTAACCCAGTGGAAGTTGCGCCAGCAGGCTCTTGGCTTCGTCGCTGTGTTCGTACTGGCTCAGGCAGAACTGCACGCCCGACGCCATCAGGCGCTGGCAGAACTGCAGCAAGGTCACGGTATGGATCAGCGCATCGGACAGGCGCAGATCGATCACCAGCGACGTGCCCTCGATGCCATGCGCGGCGATCGCCTCCAGCAACCCGTCGGCGCTGGCCGGACGTGACAACGAGCGCGGCGACTGCGAAACGAACAACCGGATCGGACGGTGTTCATCGCGACGCCGTTGCAACGTCGTCACCGCTGCCTGCAGCACCCAGCGGTCGATGTCATGCAGCAATTCGGTGTCTTCCAATGCGGGCAGGAACTGGCCCGCCGACTGCAACACGCCATCGTGATTACGCAGGCGCAGCAGCGTTTGATATTGCGCATCATCTCCACCGGAGACGGCCACGATCGGCTGGTAGGCAAGTTCCAGGCGTTGTTCGGCAAACGCTTCGCGCACCACATCGCCGATGGCGTGGTTGCGCGCTGGTGCGGCGCCTGGCA
>JAYTAY010000270.1:0-3674 GCA_043737255.1 Luteimonas sp. | reverse complement strand
GACCGCGGCACGCAAGACCACCGCACTACCCAGCAAATCCCGTCCCAAGCCGTGACGCACGCGCCGCGCGTGGTGCTGGACACCAATGTGGTGCTGTCGGCATTGCTGTTCGCCCGCGGCGATTCCGCACGCCTGCGTCAGGCATGGCTGCAAGGCGTCTGCATACCGCTCGTGAGCACTGTCACCGCACAGGAACTGATCCGCGTCCTGACCTATCCGAAATTCCGCCTGTCCGCCGACCAGCAGGAACAGCTGCTGGCCGACTACCTGCCATACGCCCGCAGCGTGCGCATTCCCGAACCGCCGCCGTCCGTGCCCGACTGCCGCGATCCCTTCGACACCCCATTCCTGCACCTTGCCATCGCCGGCCGCGCCGGCCTCTGGGTCACCGGCAACAAGGATCTGCATGCGCTGTCAGGACGACTGCCGTTTCCGATCAAGACACTCGGCGACTTCATCACATCGTTGCCGGCATGACCTGCCTGCTTGACTCGACTGGAACACCGTCAGAGGCACTATTCCCCACCCGGGCGCGGCGTGTATCATGCCCACCCATCTTTCCATCCGAATAAAGGGATACGTCCCTTCCAGGAGCTTTGTCCGATGTCCAGCTACCTCTTCACCTCCGAATCGGTCTCCGAAGGCCATCCGGACAAGGTTGCCGACCAGATTTCCGATGCCGTGCTCGACGCGATCCTGGCGCAGGACAAACGCGCGCGCGTCGCCTGCGAAACGATGGTCAAGACTGGCGTTGCGATCGTGGCCGGCGAAGTCACGACCTCGGCCTGGATCGACCTGGAAGCACTGACCCGCAAGGTGATCGTGGATATCGGCTACGACAGTTCCAACGTCGGTTTCGACGGCGCGACCTGCGGCGTGCTGAACCTGATCGGTAAACAGTCGACGGACATCGCCGCCGGCGTCGACGGCACCAGCAGGAAGCAGAAGAAACCTGAAGAACAAGGCGCGGGCGACCAGGGCCTGATGTTCGGCTATGCCTGCAACGAGGCGCCGGAATACATGCCGGCGCCGATCTATTACGCGCACCGACTGGTCGAGCAGCAGGCCAAGGTCCGCAAGAACGGCAAGCTCAAGTGGCTGCGTCCGGACGCGAAATCACAGGTGACATTGCGTTACGACAACACGCACAACGTGATCGGTCTGGATGCGGTGGTGTTGTCCACGCAGCACGATCCGGGCATCAAGCAGAAGGATCTGGTCGACGGCGTCTATGAGCACGTGCTGAAGCCGGTGCTGCCCAAGGCGATGCTGGCCTCGCTGCCGAAGAACAAGATCCACATCAACCCGACCGGCATCTTCGTCATCGGCGGTCCGGTCGGCGATTGCGGCCTGACCGGCCGCAAAATCATTGTGGACACCTATGGCGGCATGGCCCGTCATGGCGGCGGCGCGTTCAGCGGCAAGGATCCGTCCAAGGTCGATCGCTCGGCTGCGTATGCGGCGCGTTATGTCGCCAAGAATCTGGTCGCTGCGGGAATTGCGGACAAGTGCGAAGTGCAGGTCAGCTATGCCATCGGCGTGGCCGAGCCGACTTCCATTTCGGTGACCACGTTCGGCACCGGCAAGATCGACGACGATAAAATCGAGAAGCTGATCCGCAAGCATTTCGACCTGCGTCCGTACGGCATCGTCAAGATGCTCGACCTGATCCATCCGATGTACCAGACCACCGCGGCGTATGGCCACTTCGGCCGCAAGCCGAAAGAGATCAGCTACACCGACGCCGCCGGCAAGAAACACACTGCCACCGCGTTCTCGTGGGAGAAAACCGACCGCGCCGACGAGCTGCGCAAGGATGCGGGGCTCAAGAAGTAGTCAGGATAGTTGTCACCCCAGCGAAAGCTGGGGCCCATTTCGATCTTGCTCCGGAAATAGAAAAGTCAAAATGGGTTCCAGCTTTCGCTGGAATGACGAACCAAAACTTGTCCAGAGTTCCTTGGTAAAAGTAATCCGCAATTTTCCCCCTTCCGCTGCAGGAAGAGGGTCGCCCATCGAGGGGCGCTGCACTCCCGTCGCACATTCAGATGTGCGGCAAGGGAACAGGCTCGATGGTCGTAACACGCTGCAACCGCGCCCGTTCAATGTGAGTCCCGCGTCTTGACAGGCGCGTCCGACTTTCAAACCAACGGAGTCATGCCATGAATGCTGTCGTCAAACCCGCTGCAAACCAGAACCACGATTACAAAGTCTCCGACATGTCCCTCGGCGAAGCCGACTTTGGCCGCAAGGAAATCGACATCGCGGAACACGAGATGCCGGGCCTGATGTCGATCCGCCAGAAACACGCCGCTGCCAAGCCCTTGAAAGACGTTCGCGTCACCGGCTCGCTGCACATGACCATCCAGACCGCGGTGCTGATCGAGACCTTGAAGGACATCGGCGCCGATGTGCGCTGGGCGTCGTGCAACATCTTCTCGACCCAGAACCATGCCGCGCAGGCGATCGCCGCCACCGGCACGCCGGTATTCGCGTGGAAGGGCGAGTCGCTGGAAGAGTATTGGGACTGCACGCTGGACGCGGTCACCTTCCCGGGCGGCAAGGGTCCAGAACTGGTCGTCGATGACGGCGGCGATGTCACCCTGCTGATCCACAAGGGTTACGAACTGGAACAAGGCTCCAGGTGGGTCGACGAGCCCGCGGCGTCGCACGAAGAGCAGATCATCAAGAACCTGCTCAAGCGCGTCGCGAAAGAACGTCCCGGTTTCTGGACCACCGTGGTCAAGGACTGGAAGGGCGTGTCGGAAGAAACCACCACCGGCGTGCATCGGCTGTATCAGATCGCTGAACAGGGCAAGCTGCTGGTGCCGGCGATCAACGTCAACGATTCGGTCACCAAGTCCAAGTTCGACAATTTGTATGGCTGCCGCGAGTCGCTGGCCGATGGCCTCAAACGCGCGATGGACGTGATGCTGGCCGGCAAGGTCGCGGTGGTCTGCGGCTATGGCGATGTCGGCAAGGGTTGCGCGCACAGCCTGCGCGCGTACGGCAGCCGCGTGGTCGTGACCGAGATCGATCCGATCAATGCGTTGCAGGCATCGATGGAAGGTTTCGAGGTCAACACCGTCGAGAGCACGCTTGGCCGCGGCGACATCTATGTCACCACCACCGGCAACAAGGACGTGCTGACCATCGCGCACCTGAGCCAGATGAAGGATCAGGCCATCGTCTGCAACATCGGCCACTTCGACAACGAGATCCAGGTCGATGCGCTCAACGAATTGAAGGATGTGATCAAGCTCAACATCAAGCCGCAGGTCGACAAGTACACGTTCAAGGATGGCCGCGCGATCTTCCTGCTGGCCGAAGGCCGCCTGGTCAACCTCGGTTGTGCTACCGGGCATCCGAGCTTCGTGATGTCGAATTCGTTCTCCAACCAGACGCTGGCGCAGATCGATCTGTGGGCCAACAGGGACGCGTACGAGAACAAGGTCTACATCCTGCCCAAGAAACTCGACGAGGAAGTCGCGCGCCTGCACCTGGGCAAGATCGGCGTGAAGCTGACGACGTTGACCGACGAGCAAGCCGCGTATCTCGGCGTGTCGGTCGATGGTCCTTACAAGCCCGAGCATTACCGCTACTGATGAATCTCCCGCTCGCCATCCCCGCGCAGGCGGGGACTGTAGGAGCGCCCCATGGGCGCGATGGGCTTTACC
>JAYTAY010000269.1:0-8501 GCA_043737255.1 Luteimonas sp. | reverse complement strand
GCCGCGTTGATCGCGGCCTTTTTCATGTGTTGAATTTCGCAGGCTGGGTTGGCTTCATCAACCCGGCAAGCATCCGTCATTGCAAGAGCGCTGGGTTGATGGAGCCAACCCAGCCTACGTCGCTCCTACAAATGGCTTAAGTGCGCCGCTTGCCGAACAGTGCCGCATATCCGGAACCGACAATCGACTTCTGCAACGCGTCGCTGACCTTGATGTTGCCAGCCAGGATGTCGCGGCTGCCGACGCCGCGCACGTCCAGAGGGCCGGTGGCGGCGCCCTTGAAATCGGAGACCCGGCCGCCGGCTTCGCGCACCAGCAACACACCGGCGGCGACGTCCCACGGCTGCACGCCCGCCTCGAAATAGGCATCGATACGGCCGGCGGCGACATACGCCAGGTCCAGCGCCGCCGAACCCGTGCGTCGGATGTCTTCGGCATCGTCCAGCAGGCCTCGGATGCAATCCAGGTGCGGGCCGATACGCTCACGCTCGCGCGGCGCGAAGCCGGTGGCGATGATCGCGCCGGCGAGATCCTTGCGATCGGTCACGCGCAACTTGCGGTCGTTAAGCATCGCGCCGGCGCCGCGGCTGGCAGTGAACAGTTCATTGCGCAGGGGATCGAAGATCACGCCATGAATGGGTTCCCCGTTTTCCACCAGTGCGATCGACACGCAGTAATGCGGAAAGCCGCGCAGGTAGTTGCTGGTGCCGTCGAGTGGGTCAATGACCCAGGTGAAGCGGCCACCTTTGCCCTGCGCACCACCTTCTTCGCCGAGGATGGCGTAGTCGGGGTACGAGCGCTTGAGCTCCTTGATGACTGCGGTTTCGGCCAAGCCGTCGACCTCGCTGGCGTAATCCAGCCGGTCCTTCTCGACCACGGTGAGGCTGTCGATGCGGCTGACGTGCCGCATCAGGACGTTGCCGCCCGCTCGGGCCGCTTTGACCATGATGGTGACTGCGGGTTGCATCCCGGGTGAGCCTCGACGTAGGTTGGAGAAGAGCATTCCGGCGCGGTGGCCGGCTTGCGCAGTTTACCATTCGCACCATGAGCACCGGCTCCAATCCCGCACTCCCCAATCCCGCATCCCCCGATCTGTCCTCGCGATTGCGCATCGTGCTGGTCGGCACCCAGCATCCGGGCAACCTGGGCGCCGCGGCGCGCGCGATGCGGACCATGGGGTTGTCCCGACTGGTGCTGGTCGCGCCGGAAAAGCGTCCCGATGAAACTTCGGTATCGATGGCGGCCGGGGCGCACGATTTGCTGTTCGATGCGCCGATCGTGCCGACCCTGGCCGAGGCCATTGCTGATTGCCGCCATGTGCTGGGCTGCACCGCGCGCGCAAGGCGGGTCGCCCTGCCGGAATATCTGCCGCGTGAAGGCGCCCAGCGCGCCGTGGCGATCGCAGGCGACGGTGGCGAAGTCGCGGTGGTGTTCGGACGCGAGCGCACCGGCTTGAACAACGACGAATTGCAGCTGTGCCATGCCGCAATCCATATCCCGGCCGATCCTGAATTCAGTTCGCTGAATCTGGCGGCCGCGGTGCAGGTACTGAGCTATGAGCTGCGTCTGGCCCTGCTCGAGCACGCGGGTGCTGCGCGGGTCACTGCCGGCAGCGTCGAGCCGATCGCATCGCACGCCGAGCTGGAAGGTTTCTTCGCACAGCTAGCCGATACCCTCGACGCCATCGACTTCCACAAGGGACGCGCGCCCGCATCGGCCATGCGCAAGCTGCGTCGCCTGTTCCTGCGGACCGATCTGGAGATGCGCGAAGTGCGCTTGTTGCGCGGCATTCTGGCCGATGCGCAACGCATGGCGGTACTCGCGGGCGTCGCCGACTGTCGTCCCGGTCGTGATTAGGCTAGGCTCGCTCCGGTCGTCGTCCCGGAACACACCTTTGCCCGCATTCGCTCGTCGTCTTATTGTCTGCGTGCTGGCCCTGGTTTCGGCGTTCAGCGTAAGTGCTGCTCGTGCTGCGGACGACCCGCAGGTACTGGTGCTCGGCCGCATCAGCGATGATCCCAAGGCGCACTACAACCAGCTCAAGCCATTGCTCGACTACATCGTGCCGCGGATGGCCGATGTCGGCATCCGCGAAGGCCGGGTGCTGATGGCCAAGGACGTCCAGCAGATGGCAAGTTACCTGCGCCGCGGTCGCGTGGACTGGGTCACCGAAACCACGGGCACCGGCATCCTGTTGCAGCAGCGGGCCAAGGCGCAGGTGTTGCTGCTGACCGAACGCGACGGCGTCAGCCACTACAACACGGTGTTTTTCGCCCGTCGTGATGGCAAGGTCGCCATGCTCGACGGGATGCTTGGCCACAGCATCGCGTTCCAGAACCCCTCGTCGACCAGCGCTTATTTCGTGCCGGCAGCAGAACTGGTCTCGCGTGGCATGCCGCTGGATATCCTGCTGTCGCCGATGGAGCGCCCCGACGCGGAATCGGTCGGTTACCTGTTCGCACGTTCCGAACTGAACATCTCGACCTGGGTGCACAAGCAACTGGTCGATGTCGGTGTGATGAGCAATGTCGACTGGAACAACCCGCAACGCGTGCCACCCAGTTACCGCCGGGACTTCAAGATCATTCACCAGACACCGGAATATCCACGCGCACTGGAAATCGTTCGCGGCGACATGGACAGCAAGGTCCAGGCGCGTCTGCGTGAAGTGTTGCTGCAGGCCGCCAACGATCCCGACGCGCGCGAGGCGTTGTTGGGATTCTTCCAGACCACTCGCTTCCTGCCGGTCGACCAGAGTTCGCAGCACGCACTCGAACGCCTGCGCGATGGCGTGATCCGCGTCCGGGCGGAGGTCGAATGAGGCCGGTCCGCGTCGGTTTGCAGATGCAGATGCTGACGGTGATGGTGGTTGCGCTGGCGACGGTGCTGACATTGATGTTGCTGTTGTGGCAGCGCCAGTCGGCAATGCGTTCGGAAGTCGTCGGCGTCAGTCGCAGCGCCATGCATCGGTTGGTGCTGGACAGCTTGCGTCGACGTGGCGAAACCGGCGTCGGACAGCTGGCCGATGCCTTGGCCAACCCGCTGTATTACTTCGACCTGGACGCCATTGGCACCATCGCGCGCGCTGCGCAACGCTTGCCTGATGTGAGTTACGTGCTGGTCTATGACGGGCAGGGCCGCATCATCCATGACGGCTCCGGCGACATCCCCACCTACGGCCAGCCAATGCAGGACCCGCTGGCCTACGAAGTAGTGCAGGCGCGCGCTCTGCATACGCAGTGGACGGACGATATCGTCGATGTATCGCATCCGATCCAGGTCGGCGACACCCGCATCGGCGGCGTACGCATCGGCTACTCATTGAAGTCGGTCCTGGCCAGCGAGAACAGGGCGACCAACGCCCTCAACGCCAGCCTGACCGAGCTCGGCAACCGCCATCGCTGGCCGATCATGGCGCTGATGTCGATGCTGGGGCTGCTTGGCGTCGGGGTGATGTGGTTGATCCGGGCCACGCTGATCCAGCCGATCCGGCGGCTCGCCGACGCTGCCCGCGAGATCGAGCAAGGTAATCTCGGCGGCAGTGTGCCGGTGAGCGAACGCAACGACGAAGTCGGCGACCTGGTGCGCACGTTCGGGCGCATGAGCCAGAGTGTCGCCCGGCACGATCGTGATATCCGGCGCATGGCGTACACCGATGCCTTGACCGGGTTGTCCAACCGGCTGGCGTTTCGCGAGAGCCTGGAACAGCGCCTGCTCGAATTGCACGGTGCCAGCAAGCAGCTGGCATTGCTGTTTGCGGATGTCGACGACTTCAAGCGCGTCAACGACACGCTTGGCCACGAAGCCGGCGACGAAGTGCTGGTGCAGTTCTCCGCCCGCATCCGTGAAACCGTCGAACGCATGGGCAACAGCGATACCCAGCTCGCACGCTTCGGCGGCGATGAATTCGTGATCCTGCTGCAAAGCGACATCGGGTCCGACGATGACGTGCGCGGCGTCGCCAGTCGTCTCGCAGAAGCATTGGTGCTGGAGCTCAGCCGCCCCATCATGGTGCGCGATCGCCAGGTCTTCCTCGGCACGTCCATCGGCATCACGCTGTTTCCCGAGGACGCGTCAAGTGCCAGCATGCTGATGAAGAACGGCGATATCGCGATGTACCAGGCCAAGGTCGCGGGCAAGAACTGCTACCGCTTCTACAGCCGCGCCATGGACCAGGCGGTGGAACGCCGCGTCCACATGGAGCAGGAATTACGGGGCGCTTGGGAACGAAACGAACTGAGCGTGGCCTATCAGCCCATTTATCGGCTCAGCGACGGCAAGCTTGTCGGCGCCGAAGCGCTGCTGCGCTGGAAGCATCCCGAACATGGGCAGGTGGCCCCGTCGGTGTTCATCGATGTGGCCGAACAAAGCGGATTGATCGAGACGATCGGCCCGCAGGTGCTGCGCGTGGCGTGCAGGGACGCGATGCGCTGGGAAACCGAATTCGGCGCGACGGACGGCCTGTTTGTTTCGGTCAACGTTTCCGCGCGGCAATTGCGCACAGGCGAGTTGCCCGACCAGGTGGCGGCGACGCTGAAGGAATCCGGGCTGCCCGCATCACGCCTGCATATCGAACTGACCGAAACCGCCGTCATCGGCGACGAACTCCACGCCAGCACCTTGCTGTCGCGCTTGCGCAGCGTCGGGGTCAAGGTGTGGCTGGACGATTTCGGCACCGGCTTCTCCGGGCTCAGCCATCTGCGACGCGTCCCGGTGGACGGGGTCAAGATCGATCGCAGCTTCATCGCCGATGTGCTGCGCGATCCCGACGACCTGGCACTGACTACGGCCATCATCGCCATGGCGCATTCGCTGGGCATCACCGTGGTCGCCGAAGGCGTGGAGAAGGAAGGGCAGTACGACATCCTGCGCGCACGCGGTTGCGACCTGGCGCAAGGTTTCTGGATGGGGCATCCGCTTCACATGCAGGAATTTTCGCGCCTGCTGGTGTGATCCGCAGCCTGCCGGTTCCGGACAAAATCGTGCTCAAAACACGAAGTGGTCCAGCCACTTCGCCGCCATCGTCGCAAGATTTCCCGACAATACGCCAAACACCGCGATGGCGATGCTGCCTGCGATCCACGACACGGCCATCAAGGCGCCGTCGCGCTCCAGCAACGCGAGCGCGAACATCAGCAGCAGGCCACCGAAGATGAAATTGGTGAACGGGATCGGCAGCGACAACAACAAGCCAAGTACTACCAACAGCAAACCGCTGAACATCGTCGCCGCACGGTGATCGAGCAACACGGTCAGGCGCGGCTTGATCAGGTGTTCGAGCCGCCCCAGCCACGGCGAGATACGTTTTTTGAAACCCGCGATCGCATGACGATGCGGACCACGTTCGCCCAGGAATTTCGGGAGCCACGGCTTGCGCAGGCCGATCAGCAACTGCGCGCCGATCAACACCACCAGTGGTCCGCTGACCGCGCCGCCGATCGGGATCGGGATGAAGGCGGGCAATGTCGCGGTGAACAGCAGCATGCCAAAGGCGCGACGGCCAAGATCGGCCAGGATCTCTCGCAGTTTCAGGATCTCGTCCGGATCGCCAATCACCAGCGCATCCAGCAACGCGCGGGTTCCCGCTTCGAGCGGTTTGCGCCGCCGCCAGCCGGCTCGGTGCTTGTCGGCCTGATCGTCGCCAACGTGATTTTTGTCAGCATGCTCTTGGTCGACATGCTCCTGATCGGTTTGTTCGTCTTCCGCGCCACTACTCATCATCGTGCCTTGTTGCTTTCGGCAACCGCTGCAGCAGCAATTTGTCGACGCGCGGACCATCCAGGTCGACCACCTCGATGCGCCAGCCGCCCCAGTCGAAATGCTCGCCGACATGCGGGATGCGGCCGAAACGCGCGATTGTCAGGCCAGCAGCAGTGTGGTAATCGTATTTGTCGTCCGGCAGGCGGCCGCCGAGCAACTCACGCAAGTCCTCGATCGCCAATGCGCCATCGACCAGCAATGAGCCGTCCTCGCGCACCACGACATGCGCTTCTTCATCGGCCGTTTCGTTCGACTGCAACCGACCCAGGATTGCGCCCATCAGGTCGCTGACGGTAACGATGCCGGTCACGTCGCCGTATTCGTCCACCACCACTGCCAGCGACTGCTGCTCTTCGCGGAAGATCTCCAGCAACTTCATTGCATGCGTGGATTCGGAAACGAACAGCGGCTCGCGCAGCCTCTTGAACAATTCAGGCGCCGTCTGGTCCAGGCGATCGAGCAACGATTTCACTTCCAGGATGCCGAGCACATCCTGGTCGCTGTCGCGGTACACCGGATAACGCGAAAACGGCGTCTCGCGCATCGTGGCCAGATTTTCCTCGAAGCTCGATGCGGCATTGAGCCAGATGATCTTAGGTCGCGGCGTCATCAGGCTTTCGGCGCTGCGATCGCCCAGGCGCATGACCCGGCCCATCATGTTGCGTTCTTCGTCGTCGATGACGCCCTGCTCGTGGCTTTCGCTGACCAGCAGGTGGATTTCTTCCTCGGTGATGGCGCTGCGCGCGTCGTCGCGGATGCCGAGCAGGCGCAGCACCAGCCGGTTGATCGCGCCGAGCACGAACACGACCGGCTTGGCGAAACGCGCGAGCATGTCCAGCGGGATCGAAATCACGCTGGCGATGCCTTCGGCATTGGTCAGCGCCAACCGCTTGGGAATCAGTTCGCCAAAGATCACCGAACCTGCGGTGATCAGCGCCACGGCAGAACCTATGCCGATCGGGCGGGCGTATTCGTGGGCCGTCGGAAAGACGTCATCGATCCAGTCGGCGATCTGCAGCCCGATGGCGTCGCCGCCGAATACGCCGGTCAGCACGCCGATCAGTGTGATGCCGATCTGCACGGTGGACAGCAGGTTGTCTGGATGCTCAGCCAGCGCCAGCGCCTTGCGCGCGCCACGGCTGTGCTCGCCCATCTGCTTCAGGCGCAGCTTGCGCGAGGTCATCAATGCCATCTCCGACAACGCAAAGAATGCGTTGAGGGCGATCAGGGCGATGACGATCATCAGTTCCAGCACGCGGAACCCTTCAGGAAGTCAGGAAAGTGCAACAGGCTAGTGGCCGGGAGGTCGGCAGCGTGTGCAGGTTGGGGTCGAGAGGCGTCGTCCATAAGGTGCGCCGGAGCGCGGCGGCATGATAGCAGGGCCTTCCACGCGGTCTGGAAATACCAGTCGCATGGGGACCGAGCACTGGCAAGGCTGCAGCTGGTTTTCAAAGCATTTTCAGCCACGGATCAAGGCGCAAGAACACGGATAAAGCATTCAAGACAGCTTGCTTTTGATCCGCGTCCATCCGCTCTTGTCCGCGGCAAACAGCCTTTGCCTGGATCAGGCCAATAGTCCGCCCCGGTCATCCAACCGCCAACGTTGGCCGGATACACCGGAGTGGAAACCGCGTGCAGGCGATCGCATACACGGCAACCGCCCAGCCCTGGTGATGGGCATCATCGGTATCCGGTGTGGGCTGTTCGTGCTCATCGAGCCACGCTGGCTGCTGGACGTCGTGTGGAGCGGCCGGGCAGCGTCTGCGGCCTATGACGCGCTCACCTACACCGACACCTTCCGTCAACGGCAGGGGCCCGTGCTGCTGGTGTTGATGCTTCTCTACATTCCTTTGTTCGTTGTCGTCATCGTGCAGGGCCGCTGGTCCAACGGGATGCGGCGCATCGAAACCGGGCTGGCAGTGGCCACGTGCATGGCAATGGTCTGGACCGTCGTCGACGGTCCGGTGTTCATGACGGCAAGCAGCGATCAAATGGTCAAGGTGTTCATGACCCTCATCGTCGCCTGCACGGTGATCACCATGGCCAATTGATTACGGCGGCGTGTCAGGCCGACGCCGGACCAGCCGCAGGCCAGCATGCACTGAACAAGGTGCATTCGGGTCAGTGGAAATCGCCCGCCGACAGCATCCGCTCGATGTGGTCACCCATGCCGCCGACTTCCAAAATCAGGCGATCGACTTCGGCTGAGGTGAGTCCTTCGTACGGGCGGTTCTCGCACAACTGGATGTATGACACGCCGTCGAGATCGCCGATGGCGAGATAGCCGACGTGGCTGTCCCAGTTGAACGCGAGTGCGCGCATGCAGTTCATGCCTTCGACCGGTGCGACCACTGTACTCACGCGCAGATAGTTGAGCGCGTCATCGTTCTGGATTTCGGACAGGAAAATCGCCTGGTGTCGGCGGCCGTTCTCGAACGAGAGCTCGACACAGATCACATATGGTTCCTGCATCGTGATTTCGAAATTGGATGTGGCGATGTGGCTGCGGATATGCTCGAAATTCTGCATGGCGTTCAATCATGTGAGGGGATGACGCTATGCTAATCCCACATGGCCGAACTGTCTGCCGCCGACAAGATCCTTGCCGCAATCCGCGCCATACCGCGTGGACAGATTGCCGGTTACGGCGAAGTCGCGCACCGCGCCGGGCTGCCGGGACGTGCGCGCATGGTGGCCCGCATCCTCAGCGAAAACACCGACCCCAAACTGCCTTGGCATCG
>JAYTAY010000268.1:0-8526 GCA_043737255.1 Luteimonas sp. | reverse complement strand
GCCCCAGCCCCACATGCATGACCTGCAGGCGGGTTGTGCCGACCAGATCGTAGGTCCAGCCCATGAATTTGAACATGGACTGCGGCAGGTACCACGTGCCGTCCTGCAAACTCAGATGTCCGGGTATGCCAAACCCGCCCCAACGCAACCAGAGCGGCCGCGCAAGAAATCAACCGTCAAGCATGCGGGCGAGAGCGTGGGTGAAGTAAGCGCCGTGCTGTAAGTCCCAGGGGAACGTCAGATTTCCCGCAATGTGCTGGAACAAAGCAGTGACCACGATCATCGGCCCGCATGGCACCCACAGTTCCGACGCAAACCGCCAACGCATTTTCTTTTGGTCCATGTCAGGAGGCCTTGGCAAGTTGCAACCGCTCCCGCGCGCCTTCCGCGATTTCGTGCGCGATATGGATGTACTCATCCAGCTTGACTTGCCGTGCGGCCCGGACCGTCGCGTCAAATGGGACGTGATACAGCGAGGTCGTCTTCGGGCAGTAGCGGAAATCGTGCAGCCAGCTGTAACGGCGCCACAGTTCCCAGTCTTCCAGGTTTTCCAGCCGCGGATCGAACCCGCCATACAGTTCGAACATCCGCCGCCGAAACAGCACGGCTTGGATCGGCATGTAGTTGAACCTGCTCAGCACCTCGCGATCGAATTCCCGCTTGTGCCCGGGCGGTGTGGAATGCATCAACTCGCCATAGCGTTCCGGATGCACGCGGTCGGGAGAGATCATGGCCTCCCATGTCAGCGCATAGCACGCACCGAGGTCCGGCTCTGCGTCCAACCGCGAGAACAGATATTCGATGTGGTCCGCGAACAGCAAGTCATCGTCGTCGAGGAAATTGACGTGCTCGCCGCGTGCGACACCAAGCCCCATGTTGCCTGTCACGCACCGGTTCGATTCCGGTCCGCTGCACGAAAGGAACGTCAGGCCCAAGCCCAAGTCGCGGCCACAGGATTCGGCCACGTCCCGCATCTCCTCGCCCTTGTCCTCCACCACCAGCACTTCGATGTTTGGATAGGTCTGGTTGGCGATGCTGACGAGGGCCTGACGCAGCAAATCGCCGCGCCCCCTGTAGGTTCGCACGATGATGCTGACGAGCGGGGCGGGCCCTTGCACCGGCATTGCCCATTCAAAGGCACCGTCGCGTCGAAGCCCGTAATCCCAGCGCGTAAAGGGAATCCGCGCAACCCCGCGGCGGAAACGGCTCAACAGGAAAAGCGGCCCGAGCACGGCAAGCTTGATCCCATTGCGCAGAAATCCGGGATACACGCCACGCTCGCGTGCACCGCGCCCGAGTTCGCGCCACATGCCGGGGATCGCAACCAGGTCATGCAGCGTCCCAAACCTCAACCGCAACAGGATGTGCGCCAAGCTGCTGCCGTGGAACTGCAAAGGCTTGAATTGCTCGGGTTCGGCGTAGGAATCATGACGAAAAACCGCATGCGGCACGTAGGCCAGCTTGTAGCCACGCCCACGCAGCCGGTAGGAAAGATCGACATCCTCCCCGTACATGAAAATCAGCCCGTCAAAGCCGCCAACTTCGCGATAGGCGCTCCGCCGGAATAACACGCATGCGCCCGATACCCACGTCGTGAGCATCGTGACCGGGTCGTAGTACTTGGGATGCTCGTAGGGAATTTGTCGCAACTCCCATGCCGCCACGTTTTCATCGGCGGTTGTCGTTGCGGCCCGGACCAGCATCCTCAGCGCATCCGACTGGAAGCGCCCATCCACGTTGCACACCAGGAAATACGTCGCGCCGCTCTTGCTGAAATTGTGGTTGTGTCCCTCGCCGAATCCGACGTTGCGCCCGGCACTGTATTCATAGCGGGCAAACGGACAACCGTGCTCCGCGAGAAACTTCTCGAATGCCAACCGGGTCGCCGTTCCGGGACTGTGATCGCGTACGTAGAGATTGATTTTGTCGAGGGGATAGTCGGACGCGAGCAGGGAGGACATGAATGCGTCGATCCAGCGTTCGCTTTCGTAGACCACCACCGAGATGTCGAGCGTTGTCGTCGTAGAATCCGGCACTTGGCGGATGAGATAGGCCGGTCGCGCGGGCCAGCGCTCGGCGGCTAGTTCTTCAACATCGCGCAGGATCGACGCGTGATTTACGCCGGTATGTCGGGCCTCGTTAATCGATCGCAGCAGCGCGATCCGCGATTGTCTCCTCTCGGGCGTACCCGGCCACCTGTGGACAACGTGCACGATGCCGCTCTTTACAAATTGAACTGCTGCGCCGGCAAGTCGAGCCATGATTCGTCGAAAGCCGTTGACAATCCCCGCAGTGCGCAAGTGATGTTCCAGCGAGTCAACGCGGACGCGGAGCAGATTAGTCTGGTGCTGTAGTCCATCCACCTCGCGTTGTTTCTGCGCGAATGCCTGCCGGGCAGCTTCGATCTCAAGTTCATGTGCCGAAGAGCGGCCATGCATCTCATCCCCCAGTTTTTGCAGGTCCTGCCGGATTGATTCACTTAGTTGATGCATTTCGCGCTCGCGCTCCTGCAAATCCGCTTGTAATTGGTCCCGTTGCGACAGCACGGACGCAAGTGTGACTGTGACTTGACGTAGTTCATTGTCACGCGACACGCCCCGGGCGGTTAGATCGGCCAACTCCGCCTGCAACGATTCTCCACGTTCCAGCACCTTGCGCAATTCGATGTCGCGGGAGGCGCCCCTTGCGGTCGATTCGACCAGTTCCGCATGCAGCGCCTCTGCACGCTCCAGCACCTTGCGTAATTCAATGTCGCGCGAGGCACCCCATGCGATCGACTCGACCAGTTCCGCATGCAGCGCCTCTGCACGCTCCTGCACTTTGCGCAATTCGATGTCACGGGAAGCGCTCCAGGCGGTCGACTCGATCAGTTCCGCGTGCAGCGCCTCTGCCCGCTGCAACGCTTTGCGCAATTCTGCGTCGCGCGAAGCGCCCCAATCGGTTGATTTTTCGAGCTCCAGTAGCAGGGTGCGGGCCTGTTCCTGGACGCGCATCAATTCTTCGTTGCGTGAAGCGCCCCAGGCGGTCGACTCAACGAGTGCATTCGTGACGGTCGTGGCCTCTCCTTGCGCGGCTGCCAGGCGTTGTCGTTCAACTGCCACCATCTCCGATAGTCCAGAAATGGCCGGCAAAAAGGGCTGCAAATCCACTTTGAAAGCGGAAGCCGTCTTGGCCATGGTTTCCAGCACGGCCTCGGACGGTGCGGACTGCTTCGTGGCCTTGAATAGCGGGGCCACGATTCCATGCACTCGCGAAGCAGACGCTCGATGATGGCGCAGGGAGGTTGAAAGGAAGGCGTCGACCCGCGAATGAGCAGCTGGATCAGCTTGGAGGCGGATCCCCAGATCAGCTGCCATGTGGGACGCGGTCGCCTTCCAGTCGGTCAACAGGTCTTGGTAGTCGATCAGGGAGCGGCGGAGCCCTCGTGATCCCTCCTCGGCCTCCTGCGTGTACCTCGCCCACAGCAGTTGCACGACCCCCGCCGGAAGATCATTACGCTTGGCCAGGGATCGAGCCACTTCGACCGGATTACGGGTAACGATCAGCGCGCGCGGCTCGATGTCGACGTGCCCCAGCACGCGCCGCCACAGCGGCACAAAACGACACAGGCGTGGATCCTTGATCGCCCACAGGCGTGAGTTCGCGAACTCACGCTCAACAACTACAGTCAGCTCGTCGGCGGCGATCCTGGATGCTGGATGTTCCAGCCAATTGGCCGGCAACGGACGTGGGTCGTCCCACGTCATGTCGAGAGCCTTCAGTAGCGCTTCGTGGATGGCGACGACCTCATCGTGCTCCCAGAAACCAAGCGGATTGTCGGCACCGGGCGCTTTCAACCGCGATCCAAGATCCACTCCGAGCAGATTCATCACCCGCGTCACAGCGGAAGTGCCGCTGCGATGCATGCCGAGAATCAGGACAGCGATTGGAAAAGTCGTGCTCACGCCGTCACGCGAATATGCGGCACCACATCCAGATCCACCAATCCGGTGGCCAATCGATCGAGCGAGGGCAGAACGCGGAACATCGCGACATCGACTCTTCGAGCGGCAAATTCCTCGCCCTCGCCAAACTGGGCGAGGACGCCCGCGTTGAGGAAATAGGTTCCAGGGGCCAGCAGGCATCGAAAACGGAAGCGCAGGTTGAGCACCGCTCCCGCCTCGGTGATAAGCGGTTGCTCGTGTGCAAGTGCCGTCACGGCGCCTGCGATCTCAATGCCCGTTACGGTCCGGATCATCATGCCGCAACGCACACCCGCCAACGTGCGCTCGACCTGTAATCGGTACACGTAGACATACTCACCGCCTGTCGCCAGCACGTTCACGCGCCGTCCGTCGAGAGTCTGCAGATGCGGGTCTTCGATTTGCGCTCCACGGTTTTCGTAAGTGAGCATGCTGGACGACACCAAACCCTCTTCCCAATACGCCTGCTCATGCTCGCCCGGCGTCTCCGGCGCGTGGTCACGGACGGGCTGGGGATCTTCCAACAATTCGACCGCATCGTCCTGAGCTAGAGACGAACGGATTTCCTCGCGAATCTGCAAGACTTTGTCTGCTGGCGAGTACAGCAATTTTTGGTAGCGGGAGACCACGTGTTTGGGCGTGCCAAGTGCGATCATTTCGCCTTGGTCCAGCAGAATTGCACGATCGCATAAATCAATAACGGTGCCCGCGGAATGCGACACGAACAACACGGTCGCACCCGAGTCCCGGATGGCGTCGATTTTTGCGAAACACTTGCGTTGGAACCCCTCATCGCCTACCGACAAAGCCTCATCGACGACAAGAATCTCGGGGGTTACATTGATCGCCACCGCGAACGCAAGGCGCACGTACATGCCGCTGGAATAACTCTTCACCGGTTGATCGATGAATTCCCCGATGTCGGCGAACGCAGCGATGTCATCGAATTTGGCGGCAACCTCATCGTGGGTGAGGCCCAGGATGGTGCCATTCAAGAACACGTTCTCCCGCCCGCTGAATTCGGGATTGAAACCGGCCCCCAATTCAAGCAGCGCGGCGATCCGGCCGTTGACCTGTATTTCACCCGCGCTGGGCGAAAGCGTGCCGCAGATCAACTGCAGCAAGGTGGACTTGCCCGAACCATTGCGACCCACGATGCCGACGGTTTCGCCCCGCCGGATCGTCAAGTCGAGGTCACGCAGCGCATGGAATTCGCGGAACCAACGCTTCTTGTCAGGCGCAAACATCTGCAGCAGTCGGTGATGCGGTTTGCTGTAGATCGGAAACGACTTGCAGAGCCCCTGCATCCGTATCGCGACGTCAGAGGACATCGGCAAACCCCCGTCGCGTGGCCATGAACCATGCGCGGCCGAGATACATCGTGATCGTGGCCGCAATGAAGTACACGGCCAGCCCGGGCCAGTCGGGCATCCTGCCCCACAGCATCACGTTGCGCGCCTGGTCAATGATGAAGGTCAGCGGATTGACGATGAATACCCACCGGTAAGCTTCCGGAACGGAGTCGACGGGCATCAGCGCCGACGACAGGAACAGCATAGCCATCGACAGCACGCCGGTGATCTGCGCGATATCCCTGACATACACGCCCAGCGAAGCCAGGAACCATGCGACGCCCAGCGTCAACACGACCAAGGGGAGTAGCACGATAGGCAACAGGACAATCGTCCAGACGAATTCGCCATCCATCACCATCCGCAGCGCGATGAAGACGATGATGTTCATGAAGGTGTGGAACAACGCCGACAGCACCATCGGCCAAGGCAGGATGTCCAGAGGAAAGATGATCCGCTTCACGAAATTCGGATTGGAAACGATCAAGCCAGGCGCACGAATCAGGCACTCCGCAAAAAACCCATGCACGATCAATCCCGCGAACAGGATGATCGCAAAATGCGTGCTTCCGTTCTGGATCTCGGGCCAGCGTCCGCCCATGACCGTACCGAACGCGAATGTGTAGATGCAAAGCATCAGGAACGGACTGAGCAACGACCACAGCAGCCCAAAACTGGCACCCCTGTAGCGGCCCAGCACTTCGCGCTTGGCAAGTTCAAGCGTGAGCGATCGATGCGACAGCAGAGCCGAAAAAGGGCCTAGCACTCTCGACGTCATCAACGATCCATCCTTCGTCTGGAAGGCAATGCCGCGTCGCCAATGAAGACCGCTTTCATCACTGTCGCAACGCAAGATCGAGATCGGCGCGCAGGTCTTCCAGCGCCTCCACGCCCACACTGAGACGGACCAGGTTATCCGTGATGCCGAGTTCGGCGCGCCGCTGCGGCGGGATCGACGCATGCGTCATCACCGCTGGATGATTGACCAGGCTTTCCACGCCGCCGAGCGACTCGGCCAGCGTGAACAACTCGGTGCGTTCGCAAAAGCGTTTTGCCGCCTCGAATCCATCCTTCAGGTAAATCGAGACGATGCCGCCGAAACCGTCCATCTGCCCTTTCGCCAGCGCGTGCTGCGGGTGCGATGTGAGTCCGGGGTAAATCACTTTCTCGATCGCCAGATGCGATTCCAGCCATTCGGCCAAGGCCTGCGCGCTTTCGCAATGCGCTTTCATGCGCAGGTGCAGCGTCTTCAGCCCGCGCAGCGCGAGGAAGCTATCGAAAGGGCCCTGCACTGCTCCGATGGAGTTCTGCAGGAACGCGAGCTGTTCCGCCAGTTCGTTGTTGTCGCCGACGACGACCATGCCACCAACCATATCGGAGTGGCCGTTGAGATATTTGGTGGCGGAATGCAGCACGATGTCGGCACCGTGCTCGAGTGGCCGCTGCAGGATCGGCGAGGCGAACGTGTTGTCGACCACCATCAGCAGACCGCGTTTGCGGGCAATGGCCGAGATTGCCTGCAGGTCGACGATCTTCAACATCGGATTGGTGGGCGTCTCTACCCACACCAGTTTCGTCTTCGGCGTGATGGCAGCCTCGAACATGGCGGGATCGGTGAGGTCTACGAAGCTGAAGTCGAGCCCCGCGCTGCGCCGGCGCACGCGCTCGAACAGGCGATAGCTACCGCCATAAAGATCGTCCATCGCAACGACGTGGTCGCCGCTGTCGAGCAGTTCCAGCACTGTCGAGGTCGCCGCCATGCCGGAGGCGAAGGCAAAGCCGCGGGTACCGCCTTCCAGCGCGGCGGCGCAACGCTCGTAGGCGAAACGGGTCGGATTGTGGGTGCGCGAGTATTCAAAGCCCTGGTGCACGCCCGGGCTGGACTGCGCATAGGTGGAGGTTGCATAGATCGGCGGCATCACCGCACCGGTGCTGGGATCGACGGACTGGCCACCGTGGATCGCCAGCGTGCCGAGACCCCAACGGACTGCGTCGGCAACCTCGTCGTTGTGCTTGTTCATGATTGTTTTGCCTCAAATCGCTGGCGCGGATTCTACCATCCGGCCACCTCGATCCTCGGCTTACTGGACCCGGCGGCGCAGGTAGTTCAGCAGGTCAATCCGGGAAATCAGGCCGAGGAATTTTTCGCCTGCGTGGACCAGCGCCACGTCGTCAGGATCGAAGACTGTCTACACGGGTTGATCGAGGAAACCATCGGCTAACAGATCTGGAACCAGAGGCTGCCACCGTAAAGCGCCGCCTTGCCGTCCAGTGCTTTCACCGTTTGTTCGGCGAGCACCGTGTTGGCGTATGCAGACCCAAACAGCACCTTGGCCCTGTGATTGAACATCAGATAGGCCTGCACCACATACTGCTCATTCCAACTCCGATTTTCCTTTACAACCCATTCAAACGGATAATCGTTCGGTAGAAAAATATCGTGGATGTGGACGTAAACGCCCGGCAGCAGACGCGGCACCACCTCGAACATCAGGTAATTGACATCACTGCCGGTCTTGGAGACATGGGAAGAGTCGATAAACAGCACATCGCCAGGCTCAAGCATCTCGAAGAAACTCAACGGCACATCCTGGACCTTCGACTCGATCAGATCCAGGCCATAGGCCGTGTCCCGCAGGAATGGCCGCGGAAAGGGCTCGATGCAGTGAATTTCAAGGCGGTCCTGGAAAAAGCGACGTCGCACATCGGCCATCAACAGAGATGAAAATCCGGAGCCAATTTCGATGACGCGCCTGGGCCGCAATTCACACAAAAGTACAAACAGAGTGACTGCATCTAGATTTGAAAAATGGTCATTGTCGAGATAAAACCACTGCCGCCCGTCTTCATCGAGGGCATCGCTGGCAGTGCTCGGATAATTGAAGCTCGGGAGATGCTTCGGAAACGTCTGCTCCAACAACGCAAGCTGCGAGTGCTTGCGGAAATCGATCCCAAGCGAGCCATCGCGTCCTGGCCACAGCTCAGCCGCACGGGCGCGGATATCGGCAGTGTCCACGACGGGTGAATAAAAATGGCCGTTCTCGAAAAACGGCCCTTTGTTGTCTACAGCATTCATTGCTGGCCCCGACGTAACGGAAATAGAATGAGCTTAGTCAGCTCAAAAACCCAAGCGCCCGCCGCTGCGGATGCATGTTTCCGCTGCCGGTCCGGAGAGGGGCCGGCATCACGCCAGCATATCCCAGCCTAGCTCT